>NZ_JAEKNS010000100.1:0-74624 GCF_016464765.1 Candidatus Aeolococcus gillhamiae
CGCGGCGCGCCGACGGTACTTGTTAGGGCCATGGTCCGCATCTGGCCTGTGTCGTGGCTGTTTTCTGGTTCTTGCATCCCGCGCGCTTGCTTCTTGTGGTGCTGGTTCGTCTGCATTACCTGAAGGGGTGGGGGACGTCGCGGAGAGAGCATTGCGCAGCAGCGAGGAGACCGCGTGGGCGAAGTCCACGGGCTCCGAAGCGCCCGCGAGCACCAGCGACCGGAGCGATGTCCCCATCCCCCTGGCTTTGATGCGATCCGGGTGCTATGCGCAGTTGCAGCCAGACGACGCCACCGCGACGACCCACAGCACTGCTGCGAACACCCAGACTGCGTACGCCGCGCTCATCCACACGCTCTGCATGTTGCGGTTGGCGATGCGCGTGGCGACCGTCAGGAGCACTGCCAGCAACGCGACCGACGTGGCCAGCACAAGCAGGTGCGCCCACAGCGGTGCGGACAGCAGTGCGCCGAGGACCACCGCGACCAGCGGTGGGAGGCCCAGCGGGATGACCCACCAGGGGAGCTCCACCGGAGCACCGAGGCGGGAGTCGCTCACCCTTCTCCGCTGGTAAACACGGGGCGGTACCAACCCTGCGGGCCGAGGCCGGCGACAACCGCGCGCTCGAAGATGGTGTCGAGCATGTCGAGGCTGTCGAGGTCCTGGACCATGGCGCGCAGCCGCGCCGCGCCGTTGCAGCCCTTGATCGACCAGGCGACGTACTTGCGGCCGATGCGCAGCGCGCGCTGCGGGCCGTGATAGGCAACCAGCATGCCGAGATGGCGCCGGCACAGCGCGATGCGCGCGGCGAAGTCGAGGTCGTCGAGGAGCTCGCCGGTGGCGAGGAGGTGGCTGGCCTGACGGACGAGCCAGAAGTTGCCGAGCATGCCGCGGGCGATGACCACCCCGTCGACGACGCCGCTGCGGATGCGGCGCTCGATCAGGCGCAAGTCCTCGACGTCGCCGCTGCCGATCACCGGGATGTCGACGGCGTCCTTGACGCGGGCGATCTCGAGCCAGTCGGCCTCACCGGCGTAGCCCTGGCAGCGGGTCCGTCCGTGCACCGTGATGGCGGTGACCCCGACGTCGGCGAGAGCGCGGGCCAGCTCGGGCGCGTTGATGGTCTGGGCGTCCCAGCCGAGTCGCATCTTGGCCGTGACCGGGACATCGACGGCGTCCACCATGGCGCGGAGCACGGCGGCGGTGGCGCGCACGTCGCGCGCCAGGGCGGCGCCGCTGCCGCGACCGACCACCTTCTTCACCGGGCAGCCGAGGTTGACGTCGACGGTGACCGCGCCACGCTCGACGCACACCTGGGCGGCCGCCGCCATCACCGCCGGGTCGCAGCCGACCAGCTGCGCGCCGGCAGGCGCCACGCCGGCGGGGAAGTCGAGCAGCTGCAGGCTGGCCTCCTGGCTGCGCACCACCGCTTCTGAGGCGACCATCTCCGTGCACACGAGCCCGGCGCCGAGCTCGACGGCGAGCTCGCGGCAGGGGGCGTCTGTGATCCCCACCATCGGCGCGATCAGCACCGGGGAGCTCAGTTCCAGGGAGCCGACGCGCAGTGCTGGACGAACGGGAGCGGCGAGAGCCATGGTCGTCTGATCTTACGGGCAGTGCGTTGGCGCGCCCGTTCAGTCGGCGTTGAGCTCGTGGATGAGGCGCAGGCCGACCAGGGTCAGGTGCGGATCCACCGCCTCGATCTCCGGGATCAGCGGTGCGAACAGTTCGGCGAGGCCGCCGGTGGCGATGACCCGCGCCTTGGCGCCAATCTCCTCGCGCATCCGCGCCACGATCCCCTGGACGAGCCCGACGTAGCCGTACACGAAGCCGGACTGCATCGAGGCCGCGGGGCTGCGCCCGATGACCGAGGTGGGGGCGGCCAGCTCCACGCGGTTGAGCTTGGATGCCCGGCTCACCAGGGCCTCGAGGCTGATCAGGATCCCCGGGGCCATCGCCCCGCCCAGGTAATCCCCGGCTGCGGAGATGGCGTCGAACGTGGTGGCGGTGCCGAAGTCGAGCAGGATCGCCGGAGCGCCGTAGAGGTGACGGCCGGCGAGCGCGTTGGCGATGCGGTCGGCTCCGACCAGGCGAGGATCCTCGTACTTGATGCTGACCCCGGTGCGGATGCCGGGCCCCACCACCAGCGGCGTGCAGCCGAAGTACACCCGCGACATCTCCTCGACCGAACGCGCCAGCGGGGGGACGACATTGGCGACGGCGACGGCGTCGATGTCGCCAATCTCGATGCCGCGGCGGCGCAGCAGGTCGGTGGCATCGAGCCCGAGCTCGTCGCCCGTCGAGCGCTCGTTGGTGTGCAGCCGGAAGTCCGCGACCAGGCGGTCTCCATCGAAGACGCCGACGACGACGTTGGTGTTGCCGACGTCGACCGCTAGCAGCATGGCTGCGGACGGTATCGCAAAGGCGACGGGGCACTCCACTAACGTTGCCTCGCATGATCGGGCTGATTGACGTTGGCGGCACCAAGCTTCTTGCCGCTGTCGCCGCCGGAGACGACGCGATCGAGACGCCTGTACGGCGAGCGACTCCCCGCGACGGAGACGTGATCGCGGTGCTCGCGCAGATGCTCGACGAGGTGCGTGACGGCCAACGACTGGAGGCGATCGCCGCTGCCGTGCCCGGTCCGCTCGACCGCAACCGCGGCGCGCTTCTCAAGCCTCCGGGGCTGTCAGTGGCTTGGCACGGCCTCGAGCTTGCTGCCGGGTTGAGCGAGCGGTTTGGCTGCGCGGTGCGCCTCGAGAACGACGCCAACTGCGCCGCCCTCGCCGAGGCGCACCTCGGTGCTGGGCGCGGAGCGACGACGCTCGTCTACTACACCGTGTCGACCGGGATCGGCAGTGGCGTGGTCCGCGGCGGCAGGCTGGAGACCGGCGGGCAGGACACCGAGGGTGGTCACCAGGTGCTCTGGCCGCGGCCCGCGGGCGGGCCGCCCTGCGAGTGCGGCGGGGTCGGCTGCCTCGAGGCCATCGCCAGCGGCCGCGCCATCGCCCGCCGGTTCGGCCGACGCGGCGAGGAGATCGAGGACCAGGCGGTGTGGGACGAGGTCGGTGAATGGCTGGGCCTGGCGGCGGTCAACGCGACCGCTCTGCTGGCCTGCGATCGCGTCGTCTTCGGTGGTGGTGTGGCGAGCTCGCGCTGGCCGCGGATCGAGCCGGCCATCCTGGCCACCGTCGAGCGCCAACTCAAGCTGCAGGACGCGCCCGTAATTCGGGTCGCTGAGCTCGGCGAGGACCGCAACCTTGCCGGCGCTCTGCTGCTCCTGCGTCCATCCGAGCAAGCGCCGCCGCACTAGCTACCCTTGCGCAGTGAGCTCGGTTCACCTCGCCGCCGACAGCACCTGCGACCTCCCGCCGGCGGATGCGGAACGCATCGGGCTGCGCATCATCCCGCTCAAGGTGATCATCGGCGAGGAGGTCTTCGCCGACGGGCGGGACATCGACGCGGCCACCCTGTACTCGCGGATGCGCCACTCCTCGGTGGTGCCACGTACCTCGCAGCCGACCCCGGCAGAGTTCGAAGTCGTGTTCAGCGAGCTCGGCGGGAACGGCAGCGCCATCTTCTGCTCCACCATCTCGGCGGCGATGAGCGGCACGTACAGCGCTGCCGTCCAGGCCACTGAGGCGCTCCCGGGCCTCCACGTCCACGTTTTCGACACCCGTACGGTGGGCCCCGGCCACCGCATGCTGGTCAACGCGGTGGTCGCGGCTGCCGCGGGCGGTGCCGACGCCGGCGAGCTCGAACAGGTAGCCGCCGAGGTCGCCGCCTCGATGCGGCTCGTCTTCACCGTGGAGAGCCTGGAGTACCTGCGCCGGGGTGGGCGGATCGGCGGGGCCCGCGCGCTCCTCGGCTCGGTTCTCAACATCAAGCCGATCCTCGAGGTGCGCGACGGCACCGTCGAGCCCCTGGACAGGGTTCGCACCTTCCCGAGGGCGCTCGACCGCCTGGTCGAAGAGGTGGGCCGGTCGGCCGCCGAATGGGGCGGCCACGCCCGGGTGATGGTGGCCCACGCCGACCAGCGCGAGATGGGGGCGGAGGTCGCGCGCCGAGCCGGCGAGGCCGCCGGCGAGCACGCCGAGCTCATCGACGTGGGCCCGGTGATCGGGTGCCACGGCGGCCCGGGCGCCATCGGCGTGGCCTTCCACCGCCCCATCTGACCGCTGCCCCGGCCCGGGGACGCCTCCCTCGCGCCCTGCGGAGATCCTTGCGCGAGCCGCATCTTTGGAAGCGAATGTACGTCCGAGTTGCCTATTGGTCGGTTGACCAACTAAACTCTCGGCAGACAGGAACCAGGAGGTGTTCCCGATGAAGATGAGAACCCGCAAAGCCAGAAACAACCGGTCCGAAGAAATGATGTCGTCGACTTCGGAGTGGGTCCCCGTCGCCTGGCGCACAGTCGACCTGGCCGCCGCGCTCGCCGGAGCGCCGCTGTTCGACGGCTGCGCCGAGCGCGAGGTGGCCAGTGCCCTGACCGAGTTCGACGACGTTCGCTTCCCGAGCGGCCGCCGCATCGTCATCGAGGGTCCACGCGGCAGCGACTTCTTCGTGGTGGTCACGGGCACGGCCGCCGTGCTGGTGGACGGCTGGCGCGTGGCCACGCTGGGACCCGGGGATTTCTTCGGCGAGATCGCGATCCTTGGGGATGGGGTGCGGTCAGCCTCTGTGCGCGCCGAGGCGCCGCCGCACTGCTTGGTGCTGCCCAACGGCAAGCTCGAACAGCTGATCCTCGACCACCCTCAGGTCGGCATCAACCTGATCCGTGCCGTGATTGGACGCTTCCGCAACGTGTCCGGTCGCCGCCAGCCCCCGGCCGCCGAGCTTGCCAGCGCTTGACCGCGTCAGCGCCGGTATGCGGTGACGCAGACGTCGACCCAGCAGCGCGTCGAGCGTGCGGAGTATCCGGCCGGGATCGAACCCCCGCTCTCCGATGAGCGGTACACGCGGTAGATCGTCCCGCCCGCGTTGACGACATCGGGCGGTGGCGTGGTGACCACGGTGGTGGGCGCGTACGCCGCGGTGCCCCAGTACCAGGCCACATTGGTCGCCACCACGTGCGTGCGCGCGCGCACGAACGCGTCCTCGTAGTAGGCGAGCAGCAGGTACTGGCTCGGCGTGGCGTCGACGAGGTCGTGCGCTGTGACCCGCGCCTGCAGGAAGGCGACGGCCGATGGTGTGTCGGGATGGTCGTCCGCGATGCTCAAGCCGACCGACGCGGCAGCGATGGCGCACAGGCAGACCACGAGCAGGCCGCGGACGCGGATCAACGCGAAGCCGCCACCCACCACTGCGAACAGCGGGCCCCACACCACGCTCGCGTAGCGCCCGTCGAGCACCGGCTTCCAGGCGCTGAGCACCATCATCATCAGCACCGCCCCGGCCCCGCACGCTACCAGGAACAGCGCCGCACGCCGGCCCTCGGGAGAGAGCTGGCGATGGCAGAAGACGAGCCAGGCGCAGCCGATGAGCACGCCCGCGCCGGCAGCGAATCCCTGCAGCGCCAGCAGGCTCACCTTGGCGGGGATCCAGGGGTCGACGGGCGGGCCGGAGAAGAACGGCAGGAAGACGCCGACAACCGAGAGAAAGCCCAGGCGTGTCACCCAAAAGGCGTCGCCGACGTGGGCGAACTGGACGCGGGCCACGACCAGCCATGGCAGCAGGGTGAGGAAGGCCACACCACCGGCCAGACAAGCGCTGCGCGCGGTGCGCCACCCGGCGCGCAACACCACGAGCACCGCGACGACCTGCGCGGCCACCGCGAACACCGCGAAGTACTGCGTGTACAGGGCCAGGACCGTGACCGCCGCATACGCCGCCCAGCGCACGAGCGACGGGCGCTCCACGGCGCGCCACACCAGCAGGGTCGAAGCCATCACCAGCGTGGTCACCAGCGCGTACATCCGCGCATCGCGGGCGCTGAGCACCAGCGCCGGGGTGATCGCGCAGAGGATCGCCGTGACGATGCCGCCGCGTTCGCGGGCGACGCGCCGGCCCAGGGCGGCGCCGAGCGGGATGGCCGCGGCACCGGCAAGCGCGGCAACCAGGCGGAGCGCGGTCGGTCCCGACCACAGTGCCGACACGGCGTGATCGAGGAGGTAGGCGAGTGGGGGGGCCGAGTCCGACCGCACGGCGTCGAGCATCTGCCCGAGCGGGCGCTGCACCACCACGGCGGTGAATGCCTCGTCACGCCACAGCGGCTGGTGGCCCAGGAAAAGGAGGCGCCCGGCCAGGCCGAACAGCGTGATCAGCGTAACCTGGCCGGCGTAGCCGGCCAACCGGCTGGGCATCGGTCGCCGAGTATGAGCACCACGGGCCGGCGTCGCGATCGTGCGGAGGCGGTGCAAGCCGGCAGGGACTAGGATTGGATGGGCGTTCAACAGATTGAGGAGGTTGGTGGGATGGCGGCTGTCGTGCTCCAGCCCGGCGAGGAACCGGGCCGCCGCGGCGAGATCATCCGGGCCGCGGCCAGGGTTCTCGGCCGCATGGGGTATTCGGACAGCTCGATCAAGCAAATCGCGCTCGAAGCCGGGGTAGCGCCGGGGCTGGTCCACTATTACTTCACCTCGAAGGAGGAGCTGCTCGTCGCGGTGGTGCACGACCTGGAGCGCGAGATGGTCTCCGACTGGCAGTCGGCCGTCGACGGCATCGACGACCCGCTGGAGCGCATCGTCGCCGCCCTCGACCACACCGCAGTGCGCGCCTCCGAACACCCCGAGTTCTTCCGGCTCCTGTTCGACCTCTACGTGGTCGGCCTCAACAACCCCGCCATCCGCGAGCGCTGCGCGGAGCTGTGGACGCGCTTCGTCGACGACATCGAGGCGGAGGTCCGCCAGGTGCTTGCCAAGCTGCCCGCGCCCGGCAGCGTCCCACCCCGCGACCTTGCCGAGGCGATCGGGGGCGCCATCGACGGCATCGCGCTCGCCGGGCTGGTTCGCGACGCCAGCCCCCTGGCCGTGTACGGGGCGCTGAAGGCGATGCTGCTCTCCCTTGTGGTGACCGCGTACGTGAACGCGGGGATGGACCCGCCGGTGGCGCGGATGCGCGCGCTCCTCGATCGCGCCGGGACGCTGGCCGCCGCGGAGTAGCCGTTGCGCGCAGGCGTGGACATGGGTCCCGCCTGCCACCATCTGGGCATGTCACCGGGTCATCTCGCCTGTCCCAACAACTGTCCCGAGGGGCGGTTCGAGGCGCTCAACGCGCCGCTGTTCGTCGATCGCACCGGCCGGTACGCGGGTCATGACGGCACTCGCGCGACGTACGTGTGCGCCGTCTGTCAGAGCGTCGCCGTCGACGTTGCCGCGGCCGCCCGCGAGATGCGCCGCAACCGCGATGAGCGGGTGGTCACCCTCACCTGCCCGTCGTGCGGCATGCGCATGCTGCCCCCCGAAGACGACCCGCTCGCCTCCCTCGTCGAATGTCCGGCGTGCGAGACGCGCTTCGAGGTCGAAGAGGGCACGGCGCGGTTGCACGGCGGCCCGGAGGAGGACGGCGAGGACGTCGACTGAGCGCTAGGGTGCGCTCGGCTTGCGCAGAGCGCGCAGCGCCGACTGCGCCGCCCACCAGCCGCACATGCCGTGCACGCCACCGCCCGGCGGAGTGGCGGCGCTGCAGATGAAGACGCGCGGGTTGGGTGTGCTGTACGGATCGACTCGGGGAGCTGGGCGCGTGAACATCTGGCCGAGGCTGAACAGGCCACCGTTGATGTCGCCGCCGACGAGGTTGGCGTCGTACGCCTCGAGGGCGGCCGTGTCCATGGTGTGCCGGCCGATCACGCGGTCGCGGAAACCCGGGGCGAAGCGCTCCACCTGGGCCTCGATCCTGGTGGTCATGTCGACGCGCGAACCATTGGGCACATGACCGTACGCCCACGCCGTGTGACCGCCGCCGGGCGCGCGCGAAGCATCGAACAAGGACGGTTGCACAAGGATCACGAAGGGCCGCTCGGGGTGACCGCCGCCCGCCACCGTGCTCTCTGAGCCGACCACCTCGTCGAGGCTGCCACCGAGGTGCACGGTAGCGGCGCGTGCGCACCGCTCATCGCGCCATGGGATGGGCGCGGCCAGCGCCCAGTCGAGCTTGAAGAGACCGGGACCGTAGCGGTAGCGGCGCAGACGCCGGCGGTACCGAGGCGGGAGCGCGTCGACGCAGATCGCCTCGATGCTGCGCGGCACCAGGTCAAGCAGCTGAACGCGGGATGGCGGCAGCTGGCGCAGCGAGGTGACGCGACGGCCCGTCTCGATGGTGCCGCCCAGCGACCGCACACGGTCGGCCAGAGCGACGGAGACATTGCCCGAGCCGCCGCGAACCACCGGCCAGCCGACCGAGTGCCCGACCATGCCCAGCACCAGGCCGATGCTGGCGCTGGCAGGGCTGTTCAACGACATCATGGAGTGCCCGGACATGCCGGCGAACAGGGCACGCGCGCGGTCCCCGCGAAACAGGCTGCGCGCCAGCAGCGACGCGGGCAGCAAGGCGGGAGCGCCAAAGGCGCCCACAATCAAGGGGTGGCGTGGCGGTCGCAGCGGGCCGAGGAACTGGTCGAGAAGGTCGGGCGCGTGTTCTGTGAGCCGCGTGAAGGCACGCCGATAGCTGGTCTCATCCCGTCCCAGGCCGGCGGCGGTGTCGCCGACCGACCGCTCGAGGACCACCGCGTCGTCGCCGTCGAGCGGATGCGCCAGCACCGCCGGCGAGTGCACGAACTCGACGCCGTCCGCGCCCGCAAGGTCGCGGAAGAATCGTGATGAGGTGCCGAAGGTCAGCACCGCGGCGCCGACGTCGTGATGAAACCCGGGAAGGGTCAGCTCGGCGGTGCGGCAGGCGCCCCCGACATCGTCCGACGCCTCGACGACGTGGACAGAAAACCCTTGCTCGGCCAGGGTGATGGCGGCGGCGAGTCCGTTCGGTCCGGCGCCGACGACGACCGCGTCATACCGGGTGGTCACGACACGGTTCAGCGTTCCAGCGCGGGCAGCAGCCCGACAGTGGCGCTGATGGGCCCGAAGAGCTCGCCCTCCTCGCGGTTCCAGTACCGCGAGAAGCGGCCGTCGAAGCCCCAGAGCCGACCATCATGGTCGACGCTCGGCGCGTCCTCCCAATGCGGGGTGTGACCGTGCACGAGCCGGCGAGCGCCGAAGTGCTCGAGGTACACATCGAGTCGCCGGCGTTCCAGGAACGCGCGCCGTCCGAAGAGCGTTCGCACCGCGGTGAACACGCCGCCCGGCGTTGCCAGCCAGGCCCGCGCCGTGTCGTTGACGTCGTCGACGGTCGCGCCGAAGTCGGCGTACAGGTCGTCGTCTGTGTGCTGCACCAGCGTGCCGTCGGCAAGCAGGATCAGGAACGGCTGGTTGCGCAGCCATGCCTCGAGGTCGGGATCGGCGGAGACCTCCTCGAGGTCCGCCCAGTCACCTCTGCGGTGCAGCCACAGCGCCTCAAGCTCGGCGGGGTCGCGGAGTCGCCAGGGCTCGGGGGGCTCCACGCCGCGGCGGCGCTCCAGCACGGCGAGCAGGAAGAGGTCGTGGTTGCCGAGCACCGAGCGGCTGTTGCGTCGTGATCGGGCCAGTCGCGCGGCAGCCGCGCCGCCGCCGCGACCCGGCCGGCCGCCCTGGAAGAAGTCGCCGAGGAACATCGTGTCGACGTCGTCCTCGGGGTACGGCTGCAGCGCGTCCTCGAGGCGTTCGACGTCCCCCTGGACATCTCCGACGATGAGAAGGGGACGGCTCATCCATCGAGGATAGCGTCAACCCTTCGACTTCTCCCGGCGGGGGCTGCGACGCGCCGGCTCACGGCCGGCCGTGGCGGCGGTTCCGACCGCGGCGCCCACCTCCTTGGCGGCGACCGGCTGGCGCGCCAGGACGGTCACCACCCGGCGGGTCTTGGCGACCAGGGTGGCGGCGCGGACCAGCTGGCGCGAGACCATTCGCGGGCCCGGCGCGCCGGGGAGCTCGCGGCGGCGCAGTGCGGTATCGACGTCGAAGAGGTCGACGATGTCGTCCTGCGCGAGCTCGGTCATCTCGCGCCACTCCGCGGCCGAGATGTCGCGAAGCGTGCGACCCTCGTCGACGGTTCGCCGGACCGCAGCGCCCACCAGCTGATGCGCGGCGCGAAAGGGCATGCCGCGCACCACCAGGTACTCGGCGACGTCGGTGGCGAGAAGGCCTGGGTCGGACGCGGCCTCGCGCATCTCCCGGCGCTTGAAGCGCAGCACGCGCACGACGTCGGTCACCGCCGCCAGGCTCGTCATGGTGGTGTCGACAGCGTCGAACAGCGCCGTCTTGTCCTCCTGCAGGTCGCGGTTGTAGGCGAGCGGCAGTCCCTTGAGAAGGATCAGAACGGCGGAGAGGTCGGCGATGGTGCGGGCGGTGCGCCCGCGGACGAGCTCGAGGACGTCGGGGTTCTTCTTCTGCGGCATCAGCGACGAGCCGGTGGCGTGGCTGTCGGGCAGCTCGGCGAAGTTGTACTCGCTCGACGTCCAGAGCACGACCTCCTCGGCGAACCGGGACAGGTGCACCATGATCAGCGCGCACGCCGCGGTCAGCTCGACGACGAAGTCGCGGTCGGAGACGGCGTCGAGGCTGTTGGCGCTGATGCTCGCGAAGCTCAGCTCCTCGGCCACCGCACGACGATCCAGCGGGAGCGTGGTGCCGGCTAGCGCACCACTGCCCAGCGGGAGCACGTCGCAGCGGTCGTGCACGTCCTCGAGGCGGCCGACGTCGCGCTGCAACATCTCCACGTAGGCGAGTAGGTGGTGCGCGAGGGAGACCACCTGGGCGCGCTGCCCGTGGGTGTACCCCGGCATCACCGTGGCACGATTCTGCTGGGCGCGGCGGGCGAACGCCTCCTGCAGGGTGGCGATGAACAGCATCAGCTCGCGACAGATGCGCTTGGCGTAGAGGCGCAGGTCGGTGACCACCTGGTCGTTGCGGCTGCGCCCGGTGTGCAGCCGCCCCGCCACCTCGCCGGCGATGCCGAACAGGCGGCGCTCGATGGCGGCGTGGATGTCCTCATCGCCGGGCTCGATGACGAACTCGTTGCGGTCGAACTCGCGGCGAATCTCGCGCAGGCCCGTTTCGATGGTTCGAGCGTCGGGGGCGCTCACCAAACCGACGCTGCGCAGCATGTGCAGGTGGGCGAGGGAGGTGTCCAGGTCCTCGGCGTAGAGGCGGCGGTCGACGGCGATGCCGATCGTGTACTCCTCGACGCGCCGCGAGGTGCTTGAGCCGAGCCGCCCCGACCACATTTTCGCCGCCGTCGAGGGCGGGGGCGTGGCGTCGGCACCTGCGCCGGCCCCGACGATGCGGATGCCGCGAGCCATCAGCGTGCCCGCCGAACCTGTCGCGGCAGCGACAGCGGGGCCAGGTCCTCGAGCGCTCCCTGCACGCGCGCCTGGGTGCGCAGCGAGAGACCGAAGAGCTCGATGAAGCCACGTGCGGCGGCGTGGTCGAACACGTCGTCGGTGCGGTCGTACGTCGCCAATGAGGTGCTGTACAGCGAACGTAGCGCCCGCCTGCCGGTCACCGTGACCACGCCGCGCGCGCAGCGAACCCTGACGTCGCCGGTGACGTGCTCCTGCGTCGAGGCGACGAAGGCGGCGAGCGCGTTGCGCAGCCCACCGAACCAGAGGCCGTCGTACACCAGGCGTGCCCATTCACCGCTGAGCTGGCGCTTGAGATGAGCAACGTCGCGCGGAAGGGCGACGGTCTCCAGGGCGGCGTGCGCCGCGTGCAGCAGCACCGCGGCGGGTGCCTCGTACACCTCTCGCGACTTGATGCCGACCAGCCGGTTCTCCACGTGGTCGATGCGGCCCACGCCGTTGCGCCCGGCGATCGTGTTGAGGCCCAGCACGAGCTCCTCTGCCGCGAGTGACTCGCCGTCGACGCGTACCGGGATGCCGAGCGCGAAGCCGATGGTCAGCTCCTCACCGGCGGAATCGCACGTGGCCGGGTTCGCGGTCCACGCGAAGACCTCCTCCGGTGGTTCCCTCCAGGGGTCCTCGAGCGGGCCGCACTCGACACTTCGTCCCCACAGGTTGGCGTCGACGCTGAACGGCGACTCGAACGTCGCGGGGACGTCGATGCCGTGCGCGGCCGCGTAGGCGATCTCGTCGCTGCGACCCATGTCCCAGTCACGGACCGGCGCGACCACCTCAAGCTCGGGTGCCAGCGCCGCGGTGGCCACGTCGAAGCGGACCTGGTCGTTGCCCTTTCCCGTGCAGCCGTGCGCAACCGCCACCGCGCCCTCCTCGCGCGCCACCTCGACGAGAAGCTTGGCGATCAGCGGGCGCGCCAGCGCGGTCGCCAGCGGATAAACACCCTCGTACAGAGCGCCGGCGGAAAGGGTGGGAAAGACGAAGTGCTCGACGAACACGCGGCGGGCGTCGACGACGTGCGCAGCAACCGCGCCGGCGCGCAGCGCCCGCGCAGTGATATCGGCGGCGTCGCGACCGTCGCCGCCGAGATCGGCGGTCAGGGTCACCACCTCGTAGCCCAGCTGCTCGCGCAGCCAGCGCACCGCCACAGAGGTGTCGAGCCCCCCGCTGTAGGCCAGCACGCAGCGGCGCGGCGCGCTCACTCCACCCCCTCGCTGATGGTGCGCAGCGTGGCCAGCAGGCGCTGTGCCGCCGGCCGCGAGCGCGCGATCAGCAGCACGGTGTCGTCGCCTGCGACGGTGCCGGCGAGCTCGTCGAAACGCGCGCTGTCGATGGCGACGGCCACGAGCGATGCGCTGCCGGGCTGGGCATGCACGATGCCGAGCAGGTCGATGAACTCGATCCCGTGGGTGTGCTCGACGAGTGCGTTGTGCAGCCGCTGCCGGGCGGCACGCTCGTCCACCTCGGCGCCGGTCTGCGCGTAGCGTGAGCCGCCCTCGCCGGGCACGCGAAGCAGTCCCAGCTCGCGGATGTCGCGGCTGACCGTCGCCTGGGTGACGTCGAGGTGCCGCCCCGCCAGCGCGGTGACCAGCTCCTCCTGGGTGCGGATGGTGCGCGTGCGCACGAGCTCCAGAATGGCACGCTGGCGGGAGCGCTTGGCGGCACCGTTGCCGGCGACGCGTCCGGCCACGCCGGTCATGCGCCGCCCTCTGTGCGCGCGATGGCGAACGCCTCGCGCAAACGGCGCAGCCCCTCGTCGATCTCGGCCTCCGAGATGGTCAGGGCGGGCAGGAGGCGCAGCACGCTGTCACCAATGGCGTTGACGATCACGCCGCAGTCGAGCGCCGCTCGCCCCGCGCGCGACGCCACGGGTTCCTCGAGGACCACGGCGAGCATGAGGCCGCGACCGCGCACCGCGGCCACGGGAACGCCGTCGGCGCGCAGCGACAGCAGCGACTCGCGCAGGTACTCGCCGATGCGCGCGGCCCGCTCCACCAGGTGCTCCTCCTCGATCGTCCGCAGCACTGCGCACGCCGCCGCCGACGCCAGCGGGTTGCCCCCGAACGTGGTGCCGTGGTCGCCGGGCTCGAGAACGTCGGCGCGCGGCGACGCGAGCACCGCGGCGACCGGGACGCCGCCGCCGAGCCCCTTGGCGACGGTCATGACGTCGGGCACCACGCCCGCGTGCTGGTGCGCCCACCACCGGCCGGTACGGCCCATGCCACTCTGCACCTCGTCGACCATGAAGAGCAGGTCGCGCTCGTCGCAGAGCGCCCTCACCCTGGCGACGAGGTCGTCCTCCACGGGAACCACGCCGCTCTCACCCTGGATAGGCTCGAGGAGGACGGCGGCGATGCCGTCGTCGACGGTGGCGCTGATCGCATCGAGGTTGGCGTCGACGTGGACGAACCCGGCGGGCAGCGGCTCGAACGGCTCGCGGTACCGCTTGTTCCCGGTGGCGGCGAGGGCGCCGAGCGTTCGTCCGTGGAATGCACCCGTCAGCGCGACGATGCCGGTGGCGCCACCGCGGTGCCGCCGTCCCCACTTACGGGCCAGCTTGATGGCCGCCTCGTTGGCCTCGGCACCGCTGTTGCAGAGGAAGACGCGGCCCTCGAACGCGGTGGCGATGAGCCGTTCGGCGAGCTCGACCTGCGGCGCGGTGTAGTAGAGGTTGCTGGTGTGGATCAGGACAGTGGCCTGCTCGGTCAGCGCGCGTGTGACCGCCGGGTGGGAATGGCCGAGCACGTTGACCCCGATCCCGCCGACGAGGTCGATGAGCTCGCGCCCGTCGGCGTCGCGCACCCAGGCGCCGTGCGCGGAGACGATCTCCAGCGGCTGGCGTGCATAAGTGTGCATGAGCGCGGCGTCGGCGCGATCGCGGAGCACGTCGAGCGAGCTCACCGGTCGTCCACCGCCACCACCCCGGGGCCGAACATGGTGCCGACCCCTTCGGGGGTGAGCAACTCGAGGAGAAGCGCGTGGGGCACGCGCCCGTCGATGATATGCGTCGCCTCGACACCGTCGAGCGCGCGGAGGGCGGCCTTGACCTTGGGCAGCATCCCGCCGGTGATGACCCCATCGGCGGCGAGCGCGGTGGCGCGCTCGCGGTCGAGCTCGCTCAGTAGGGTTCCGTCCCGATCGTGAACGCCGTCCACGTCGGTGAGCAGGATGAGCTTGGTGGCACGAAGGGCGACCGCCAGCTCCGCAGCCACCGTGTCGGCGTTGACGTTGTATCCCTCGCCGTCGTAGCCGAGCCCGATGGAGGCGACCACAGGGATCCGGCCCTGGTCGAGGATCGACAGGATGGGCTCGACGTTGACGTGGTCCACCTCGCCGACGCGGCCGAGGTCCTCCCCGGATTCGCTGCGCGCCGGACGCACCAGCAGGGTCGGTCCGTCCTCGCCGGAGAGCCCGATGGCGCTGCCGCCGAGGCGATGGATCCGCGACACAAGGTCGGGGCCCACCTTGCCGGTGAGCACCATCTTCACCACCTCCATGGTGGCCTCGTCGGTCACGCGCAACCCGTTGACGAAGCGCGGCGTCATGCCCATGCGCTCCTGCAGGCTGCTGATCTCGGGCCCGCCGCCGTGCACGAGGACCGGCCTCATGCCCACGAAGCGAAGCAGCACGATGTCCTGGAGCACGGCGTCGATGTCGGCACCGGCGGCGGCGGCACCGCCGAGCTTGATCACCATGGTGTGGCCGCTGAAGCGGCGGATGTAGGGAAGGGCGTCGATGAGCGTGTGCGCGCGCCGGAGTCGCTCGTCCATCCTCTCGATGCTCACAGCGTGGACCTCATGTCGTGTAGTCGGCGTTGATCCGGACGTATTCGGCGGAGAGATCGCAGCCCCAGGCGCGCGCGCTGCCCTCACCGGCGCCGAGCTCGATGTCGATGTCGATGCGGGGTCGCGTGAAGGCGGCGCGAACCGCGTCGAGGTTGACAGGAACCGGCTGGCCGGCGCCGAAGACCTCGATGCCGCCGATGGAGACGTGGCTGCGGTCGAGCGCGAAGCTGGCACCGCTGCGCCCGAGCGCGGCGACGATCCGTCCCCAGTTGGGATCGGCACCGTTCACGGCGCACTTGACGAGCGGGCTGAGCACCACAGTGCGGGCGGCGGCGCGAGCCTGCTCGTCGCTCTCCGCCCCCCGGACCGCGACGCAGATCGCCTTGGTGCCGCCCTCGGCGTCGGCGGCGAGCTGCTCCACCAAGGAGGTGCACACCTCCTCCACCGCCGCGCTGAGCGCAGCGAGCTGAGCCGATCCTGCGGCCAGGGTGGGGCCGCCTGCCTGCCCGTTGGCGAGCAGCAGCAAAGTGTCGTTAGTCGACGTGTCCCCGTCGATGCTGAGGCAGTTGAACGTGCGCGAGCACACGTCGGTGAGAACGCCCTGCAGGGCGTCGCGCTCGACGGCGGCGTCGGTGGTGAGGAAGGCGAGCAGCGTGGCCATGTCCGGGTGGATCATCCCGGCGCCCTTGGCCATGCCGCCGACGGTGCACAGGCGAGCGCCGACCAGCGCGTTGGCGACGGCGGTCTTGGGCACGGTGTCGGTGGTCATGATCGCCTGCGCCGCCCAGTCGCCACCGGTGGTGCTCAGCGCAGCCGCGGCGTCGCGCACGCCGGCGGCGACGCGGTCGGTGGGCAGGGGCCGGCCGATCACCCCGGTGCTGCAGACCAGCACCTCCGAAGGGTCGGCGTTGCAGCTGTCGGCCGCCGCGGTGGCCATGCGCAGCGCGTCGCGAAATCCCCGCGGGCCGGTGCACGCGTTGGCGTTGCCGCTGTTGACGACGATGGCGCGGATCGGGCCGTTGCGGCGCAAGGTGAGCTGGCTGATCACCACCGGCGCGGCCTTGACCAGGTTGCGGGTGAAGACGCCGGCGGCGGTGCAGGGACCGTCGCTGACGATGAGCGCCACGTCGAGGCGCTCGCGGTCACCGGTGCCCCGGATGTCGGCGGCGGCCGCGGACGCGCGGAACCCGAGCGGCGCGCACACGCCGGACCGCTGCGCGGGCAGCGGGCTGCTCACGGCCATGGCGAAGCCGTGGCGAGGCCGCTGGTCTCGGGCAGATCGAATCGCACGTTCATCGCCTGCACTCCCTGGCCGGCGGCGCCCTTGACGAGGTTGTCGATGGCCACTGTGACCACCATCGTGTCGCCCTGCGGGGTGCAGTTGACGGCGGCGACGTTGCTGCCGAGCACGCTCTTGGTCGGCGGCGGCCTCTCGTCGTAGCGCAGACATGGTTGCGCGTCGCAGAACTCGCGATACACGCCGCTGATGGCGTCGTGGCCAACCCCGAACCGGGGCTGCAGGTACACCGTGGCGAGGATGCCGCGGGTCATCGGCACCAGGTGGGGGACGAAGGTGAGCGACACCTCTGCGTCGGCCTCCAACCGCAGGCGGCCGAGGATCTCGCCACCGTGGCGGTGGCCGTCGACGCCGTAGGCGCGGACCGACTCGTTGACCTCCGCGAAGTGCACCCCCAGCGACGGCGATCGGCCCGCGCCGCTGACGCCACTCTTGGCGTCGACGATGACACGCGGCTCGACGAGCCCGGCGCGCAGCGCCGGCACGGTGGCGAGCAGAGCGGCCGTCGGATAGCACCCGGGCGCGGCGATCAGGTCGGCGGTGCGGAGACGTTCGCGAGCCAGCTCCACCAGGCCGTACACCGCACGCTCGCTGAGCTGCGGTGCGGGGTGCGCGGTGCCATACCAGCGCTGGTACTCGCCGGCGTCGGCGAGGCGGAAGTCCGCGCTCATGTCCACCACCACCACGCCGCCGTCGATCCATTGCTGGGCATGGGCGGCGGCCACCGTGTGCGGAAGCGCCGCGAAGACCACATCGACGGCGCCGGGATCCAGCCCGTCGCTCACCAGCAGGTCGACCCTGCTGCCCGGGACGGCGTCGGAGAATCGCCGGCCGGCCCAGCTGCGGCCGAGGAGCCGGACCACCTCGACGCCCGGGTGGGCAGCGAGCAGCGCGACGCACTGCATGCCGATGTACCCGGTGCAGCCGGCCACGGCGGCGCGAAGACGCTGGGAGGAGGCCACGGAGACGAGTGTAGACCCGCGATGTATATTTATGCAGGCCGGGATCGGGGCCAAGGCGCGACCGGGCGCCGGCCCGAGCGCGACCTGCGCGGCGGCGCCGCTGCTCCCCCCGTTCGCGCCCCGCGCAGGCCACGGACTCCAAGGGTCCGGTGGCGGGCGCGCTCGATGTTGACAGCGGCACCGATCAGGGCCATGTGGGTGAACGCCTGCGGGAAGTTGCCGAGGAACTCGCCGGTTCGGTTGTCGGCCTCCTCCGCGTAGAGCCCCAGCGGCGACGCCAGCGCGAGCAGCTTCTCGAGCCAGCGCTGCGCGTCCTCGAGACGACCGACGTGGGCGAGCGCGTCGGCGAGCCAGAACGAGCAGAGCAGGAAGCCGCCCTCGCCGCCCTCCAGGCCGTCCTCGGTGTTGGCCAGGTCGTAGCGGTGCACCAGGACACCGTCGCCGAGGTGGTCGCTGATCGCCTCGATGGTGCTGAGCAGCCGCGGGTCGGAGTCGCGCAGAAACCGCACCTGGGTCATGCGGAGGAGGGAGGCGTCGAGGTTCTCACTGTCCAGGACCTGGGTGAAGCTGCGGAGCCCGGTCGAGTAGCCGCGCTGAGTCACCGCGCGATGGATGTCACGGCGTGCCTTGCGCCAGCGCGCGGCGTCGTGGGCAAGGCCGAAGCGTCGGGCGATGCGCAGCCCGCGATCGACGGCGACCCAGCACATCATCTTGCTGTACGTGTAGTGAGAGTCGTGCCCGCGCACCTCCCATATCGAGGCGTCGGGCAGCTCCCAGCGATCGATGGCGAGGTCGACGACGGCGCGCAGCTCGTCCCAGAGGCTGCGGCTGATGCCGCCGCCGAAGCGTGCGAAGAGGTATGCGCTGTCGAGCAGCTCACCGTAGATGTCGAGCTGCAGCTGGTTGATGGCACCGTTGCCGATGCGCACCGGTGCCGAGTCACGATAGCCGCTCAACTGCTCGAGCTCCAGCTCGTCTGCATGGGGCACGCCGTCCAGCGTGTAGAGGTTGGCCACGTCAGTACCCCGGCGACCGAGACCGATGCGCATCAACCACGAGAAGAAGGCGTTGGCCTCCTCGACCATGCCCACCTGGAAGAACGCGTACAGCGTGAACGAGGCGTCGCGCAGCCACGTGAACCGGTAGTCCCAGTTCCTCTCGCCGCCGAGCTCCTCCGGCAGGCTGGTGGTGGGCGCAGCCACCATGGCGCCGGTCGGTGCGTAGGTCATCAGCTTCAGCGCCAGCGCTGAGCGCACCACCGGTCTCTGGTACGGGCCCTGGTAGTTGCAGCGATCGATCCACCGCCACCAGAACTCCTGTGTGATGCGGGTAAGGTCGCGGGCGTGCTCGACACTCCATTCGCGGTGCGCGTTGACGCAGGTGCCTCTGCGGTCGCTGCGCAGCGCCACCGCGATCTCGTCGCCTGCCCGCATCCGCCACCGCTCCGTCGCCCTGGTGAGGGGCACGGACGATTGCAGGCAGACGTGGAGGTCGGCGGTGTTGGCATGGAGGCGGAAGCCGCTGGCGTGGAAGCGTGTCCGCACGCTCGCGTACTCGGGAGCCGGCTTGAACTGGTGACGCATCGTCACCGTGCCGAAGAGGCATTCGGCAATGCGCACAACGCGCGGCTCGCGATGAGGACGGGCGTGGAGCTCGATGGTTTCGTCGTCCACCGGCATGAAGTCGGTCAGCACCACGGTGCCGCTGGCGGTCGAGAAGATCGTCTCCAGGATGTTGTTGCGGTCGCGATAGCGCTGCTCCACCCGGTACTCGTCGACCGGGCAGATCTGCCAGAAGCCGCCGCGCCGAGCATCGAGGATGCGGCCGAAGAGCGAGGGGTCGTCGAAGCGCGGTAGGCACAGCCAGTCGATGCTGCCGTCGGCGCCGACCAGGGCAGCGCTGCGGCAGTCGCCGATGAGTCCGTATGCGGCAATCGGCAGGTAGCCGCCGGTCCGTTCGAAGCCCGTGCTCACCGGGTGCGCCGCCAGCGCTGCCACCAGGGCAGAGGCGCCAGTCCGAGCAGCCCGGCGACCCGATCGAAGTCCGCTCGCGCGCCCCTGTGGTCACCGACTGCCCAGGCGGTCAGGCCCCGGTTGTACACGGCGATCGGATCGTCGGGAGCGAGCTCGACGGCACGGGCGGCGTGCCGTTGCGCCGCGCCGGGATCGCCGCCGGCGAGCAGGGTGGCCAGCGTCGTGTGGGCGCGCGCCGAGCCGTCATCGGCGTCGACCGCCGCCTGTGCCGCCGCCACGGCACCGCGGTCATCGCCGCGACTGGAGCGGACGGCCGCCGCCAGCAGCAGGCGGTCGGGATCGGCCGGCGCCTGGGCGAGCAGCGCCTCGGCCCGCTCGGACGCATCGGCGGCGTTGAGGTCGAACCCCCAGCGCTCCGCAAGCCGCGACTGGCTGCGGTCGTGGAGCGGCAGACGCAGTCGCTCTGCAGTCGTGGGGATCCTCGCCCGGGCGCCCCCGGTGGCGGGCGCGGCGCTCCCAGTGGACGGCATTGCGCCGCAGTGTAGCCGCGGCCGCGCGCCGCACCGGACAGCCACCAGGGCGGCCAGATGAGGTCGACGACGATGCAAGGACGCCTCCATGCCCGCCTAGAAGGCTAGTACTGGTCCTCCGGACGACCCTCCTCGTCGTCCGTGTCACCGTCGTCATCGGCCGCCGCCACCGTCGCAGGCTCGAACTCCGCGTCCAGCTCCTGCATCCCGACCAGCTCCTCGGACTCAGGGGTGGCTCCCGCAGGCGGCGCTCCATCGTCGTCGCCGTCTCCGAAGACCTCCTCGTCGACACCACGCTCCGACAGCAGTGAGTCCTTGGCGTAGGGCCGGAAGTCGTCACGGCGCGCGTTCCGCGAGACCGGGAACGACGACTTCCTGGAGTTCTCGGGGGCTTGGAAGATCTCCCGAACGATCAGCTCGATGCGCTCCTCCTCGACACGCGCGACGGCGGCTGAGTAGCGGTTGCCGGTCTCCATGAGCGGCCGGAGCCGATGGCTCAACTTCGATTCCACTGCGCCGAGAGCCACTCCCCGAGACGTCGCGGCGAGCAGCTGGGTGCCCGAGGGGATCAGCTCGACGGTGTCGCCCGGGGCCACCGCAACCCCCACCGCGTTGCCGCCCCGCGGGGGCGTCAGGGTGGTGCGCGCGCTCTTGCCCGGTTCCTCGCTGAAGAGGTCCACGTCAATGGCTCCTGACGCCGCGGCCGGGCGGGCACGCGCCTCGAGGAGCGCGCCGATGCGGCGGACCTGCTTCTGAGCGATCGGGTTGAGAGGGTTCAGCTCCAGGGACGACTGGTACGACTGCAGCGCCTCGCTGAGGTCGCCCAGCTCGCTCTTCGCCTTGCCGAGCCGGTTGTGTGTTTCCTCGTCGGCGCCATGGCGTTCGATGAGAGCCTCGTTGACTGCAACCGCGTCGGCCCAACGACTTTCAAGCGCCGCGGCGATCGCCTCTTCGACGTACAAGCCGCGAGGCTTGACGTGCTCTGCATCAGCCAATCACCAACTCCCCAAAACTCCCCAGACCGGTTCGCTATGATACCGGCTCAGTGCGGCGCTCCCGTTCGGTCCAATCCACATGACGCGGATCATCTCGATCGCGAACCAGAAGGGCGGCGTCGGCAAGACGACGACCGCGGTGAACCTGGCAGCTGCGCTCGCCGAGAAGGGTCCGCGCATCCTTGCCGTGGACCTCGACCCGCAAGGACACCTCACCATCAACATGGGTTGTAGGCGCCCCGACGATCTCGAGCTGTCGGTGTACAACGTGCTCACCGATCACCGTGTCGACGTCGCGGACGTGCGCTTGCGGTCCGACGCCATGAAGCTGGATTTCCTTCCCGCCAACATCGAGTTGAGCGGCGCCGAGCTGCAGCTGGTCACCGAGTTCGGCCGTGAGTCGGTGTTGAAGGACAAGCTGGAGCCGATCTTCGGCGAGTACGACTACATCGTCATCGACTGTCCACCGTCACTCGGATTGCTGTGCGTCAACGCGCTGGTCGCCTCCACCGACGTGATCATCCCCCTGCAGTGCGAGTACTTCGGCATGAAGGGCATGCAGCAGCTGCAGCGCACCATCGACCGCGTGCGCGCGAAGTTGAATCCGGAGCTGCGCATCGCCGGAATTCTGCCCACCATCTACAAGTCGCGCACGCTGCACAGCCAGGAGGTCCTCGAGTTGGTCCGTGAGCGGTACGGCGACGAGGTGTTCGACATCACCGTGGACTCGTCGATCCGTTTTGCGGAGACGCCGCTGGCCGCGCAGTCGATCCTCCAGTACGCGAGCGCCTCGCCCGGCGCGCGCGCCTACCGCGCCCTGGCCACCGCGGTGATGGCCCAGGACGAGCACGCCGCGAGTGGTGGGACCGCCAACGTCCGTGGCACCCCGGTACGGGCGCGGGCGAGCCGGGTGTGATGAAGGGATTCCGCCGCGCTCAGCTGCGCGGGTCCGAAGAGCTCTTCCGCACCACCGACGACCCGGCGCCGCAGCAGGAGGTGATGGCCGTCGAGGTCACCGCGGAGGTACGCCCCGTGCCCGCGTCGCCGGACCACAACCAGCGCTCGGTGCGGCTGAGCGACGACGAGATCGAGCTTCTCGCCGATGCGGTGCAGCACCTCAAGTTCCCCCATCAGCAGGGCGGCCGCCCGTCCATGGAGCGCTTCGAGCAGCTCGAGGCACTGCGCCACAAGCTGCTCTCCAACCTCTGACCGCGGGCGGGTCATGGAGGTGGGCGAGACGCTCCGCGTCGAGTCGATCGCAGACTGGCGCAGCTGGCTGGCCGAGAACTGTGCCGATCGACGCGAGATCTGGTTGATCAACGATCGCAAGGGACCGGAGCGGCGCACTCCCGACTACGAGGAGCTGCTCGACGAGGCGGTGTGCCATGGCTGGGTCGACGTGCTGGTGCGCGGGCTCGACGAGCGCCGCTACCTGACGCGATGGATGCCGCGACGGCCCGGGGGCAACTGGACTCCGACCAACCGTGAGCGCGCGCGCCGCCTCGTCGCCGCCGGCCGGATGAGCGACGCGGGTCTCGCCTCTCTCCCCGACGATCTCCGCGCAGAGCTCAACCAGTAGCTCGGGACACAAAGAAGAGGCGGCGACAGCGCTCTGCGACCGCCTCTCCCTGAAAGTCCCGCTCGGTCAGCTCCAACTGGCGTCGGCCCGTCGAATCCCGCGAGCCACGCCGGCCAGGCCTCGGGGGCCACCAACGCCATCCGTGAGCTGGCGGTGTGCTGGGCATCGCGGTGCTCGCCTCGGTGTTCACCGCCGCCGGCGGCTACGGCACTCCGGCTCTGTTCGTCGCCGGGCTGCGCCCCGCCGTGGTGGTCGGGGCCGTGGTGCTGGCCGGCGGCGCGCTAGCGGCGCTGCTGGTCCCGGGGCTGCGCGGCGGCCGCGAGACCACAGCTGCGCTCGCAGCACCTCCGCCGCGGGGGAGGCGACCGTCGCTGCCTGAGGACGAGGACGCCGATCAGTCCTGAGGTTTGCTGTAGAGCTCCTGGATCTGGTCGGCGTACTTCTCGGCGACGACCTTGCGCTTCACCTTGAGAGTGGGCGTCAGCTCCTCGTCGGGGCTGAAGTCCTTGGGCAGGACGGTGAATCGCTTCACCTGCTCGACGTGGCTGAGCTTGGCGTTGACGGCGTCGATGTGCCGCTGCAGCTCCTCGTGCAGCGCCGGGTGCTTGGCCAGCTTCTCGAGCTCGGTCGGCCAGCCCCGCTGCGAGGCGACCGCGGGAGCCTCGTCGGGATCGAGCGTCAGCAGCGCGGTCATGTACGGGCGCTTGTCGCCGATGGCGACGGCGTGTCCCACCAGCTGATGGGTACTGAGTCCGCCCTCGATGTTCCCCGGCGAGATGTTCTTGCCGCCAGCGGTGATGATGAGGTCCTTCTTGCGGTCGGTGATCCGCAGGTAGCCGTCGTTGTCGAACTCACCGACGTCGCCGGTCATCAGCCAGCCGTCGACCAGCGTGGCCTCCGTGGCCTCGCGGTTGTGCAGGTAGCCGGGGAAGACGACACCGCCGCGGACCAGGATCTCGCCGTCCTCGGCGATGCGCACCTCGTTGCCGGGGAACACCTCACCGACGGTGCCGATGCGCGATCGCCCGGGCCGGTTCAGGGTGGTCACCCCGGTGTTCTCGCTCTGGCCGTACACCTCGCAGATCTCCAGCCCGATGGAACGGAAGAAGCGCAGCACCTCGGGATCGATGGGGGCGGCGCCGCTGGCCAGGATGCGGACGTCGTCGAACCCGAGCAGGGCCCGCAGCTTGCTGAGCACGAGCCGGTCGGCGAGGCGATGGCGCCGCTCGAGGCCGGCCGGGATGGTCTCGCCACTCTCGCGACGATCCGACACCTTCCGGCCCGTCCGGATCGCCCAGCGCGCCAGGCTGCGCTGTGGCGCCGGGCTGGCGTCGATCTGTTTGTTGACCTGCGCGGCCATCTTCTCCCAGACACGCGGAACCCCGAAGAAGTGGGTCGGGCGCACCTCACGAAGCCGCGCCCCCAGGTTGGGGAGCCCATCGAGGAACCAGGTGGGGTTGCCGTAGCGGTAGGAGCGGAACTCGCTGACCATGCGCTCGGCGATGTGGGCCAGCGGGAGATAGCTGATCACACGGTCGTTCGGGCCCACCTCGACGAGGTCGGCGAGGCCGTCGGCCGAGGCCGCGATGTTGCGGTGGGTGAGCATCACCGCCTTGGGGGGCCCGGTGGTGCCGCTGGTGTAGATGAGCGTGACCACGTCATCCATCTCGGTCTGTGCGATGCGCTCGTCGATCTCGGGGGAGTGGCGCTCGAGGTGCTCATCACCGGCGCTGAGCGCCTGCTGCCAGGGGACCACGAAGCCGTCCGGCGACGGGTTCTCGACGCCCTCCATCACCACCACCCGGCGCAGATGGCGGAGCTGGTCGCGCTGCTCGAGCACGCGGGCGAGCAGGGCTTCGTTCTCGACGAAGACGACGCGGCTCTCGGAGTGGTTGAGGACGTACTGCGCCTGGTCGGCGCTCAGCGTCTGGTACACGGGTACCGGACAACCGCGGACCATGAGGATGGCCGCGTCGGCGGTGTGCCACTCGGCCCGGTTGTTGGCCCAGATGGCGACGTGGTCGCCGGCCTTGATCCCCTCGCCGATGAGGAAGGCGGCGAGGCGCCGCGCCCCCGCCCCGAACTGCCCCCAGGTGATCGCCACCCAACGGTCGCCGGCGCGCGTGTACATGGAGGGCATGTCGGCGCGCCCGCGCACCTGCGCGAGCAGGGCTTCGACGAGCGTCAGCTCCTCCGGGTTCGGCGCGGCAGCCTCGGACGCGACGGCGGCTTCGCTCGTCATCGACGCGCAGAATGACACAACGTACCGCAGGCGGTCCCGGCCCGGCCGGCGGCCGCCCCGCCGCCGTCCATCCCCCGCAGGAGCCCCGTTGTGGTCATCGGAACGTTGCAGATCACCATCCAGGTCCCGGAGAGCCAGTCGCTGAAGGACAAGCGAATGGTGGTGCGGTCGATCACCAGCCGGGTGCGGCAGACCTTCGCCGTCGCCGTCGCCGAGGTGGGCGACCAGGACACCTGGCAGACCGCCGTCGTCGGGGTGGCCTGCATCAGCAACAACGCCCGCCACGCCGACGAGATCTGCCAGAAGGTACTCGCCTACATCGAGAACGACGCCGACGGCGTGGTCAGCGGGTCGCGTTTCGAGCTCATCCACCTCTGACGAGTGGCTGTTGACGGACCGGAGCGGAGGCGCGCCACATTGGCGCACCCCCGCCGAGTTCCTCAGCTCAGCAGCAGAACCCTATGTCGGACAGGAAGTTGAGCCCGTACGGGGTCCCGATCCCGGTAACGTCGTCGTAGCCCGGGGTGGTCTGCAGGGTGCCGGTCTGGTCTGTGTAGCGCAGGTAGCGCGACGTTCCCGCGGTGGCGTCGATGCTGTTGTTGTAATTGACACGAACCACTGAGAAGACGTGCCTGGTCACGTCGTGGAACGCCCCGCCGCTGTGGGACGACGTCAGGTAGCCATTGGACTTGAGAGTCCCGTACAGCGCCGGGTTCGCAAACCCGATGGTCCGTCCGGATGCCTGGTCCGCCAGCGCCATCATCCCGGCGAAGAGCGGCGACGCCAGGCTCGTCCCACCGATGCGGAATTCACTGTAGTAGTTGCCGGCCGGGCGGCCCCCGGTGGCGGGAAACGCCTGCGTCTCCCCGATCAGCATCCCCGTCTGCGGGTCGGCATCCATGGCGACGTCCGGGACGACACGGTTGTTGCCGCCCCAGTACCCGGCGAGCGATGCCGGCACCACCCCCTGCTGGTACGAGGGCTCGTTGAAGACTGTGCTGGTGCCTCCACCCGCCCCGTACAAGTAGGCGGGCGCGGTCCAGGATCCGTTCACCAGCTTGCTCGAGGTGGTTCCCCACCCAGCTTCGAGGATGTAGTTGTTGGTGCTCCCGACCTGGAGACTTGTGCCGCCGACTGCCGTGACCCACGGGTCGCTGGCCGGGAAGTCGACAGTGCGAACCCCCGCATTAAGCAGCTCATCGCCGTTGTCGCCGGAGCTGAACTGGATCCCAATCCCCTGCGTGACCGCCTGCAGGAACGTATGGGTGTACGCCTTCTGGAGGTTGGGGGCGAGCTGGTCGATGTCGCCCAGGCCACCCCACGAGTTGCTGATGATCTGCACCAGTTGATGGTCGATCAGGTAATTCTCACGGTCGAGCAGCGCGGAGTCGTTGCAATCCATCCCGCCTGCATAGATGATCTTCGCGCGCGGCGCCATGCCGTGCACCGCCTCAACGTCGAGGGTCTCCTCGCCGTACCAGCCCTGAGCGCCGCACCCAGTGGGGTTCGAGGCTGATGGCGGAGCGGTCAGGTCGTAACGTCCGGCATTCACCTGCCTGAACTGTCCCGGTGCAAACGGCTGGTCGCCGTGCAGCTGAGCGTACGTGTTGGCATCGCTGAGTATCGTCGGAGCCGCGTACGCATCCACGATACCCACGGTGATCCCGGATCCGTCGATGCCGCTGCTGGTCGCGCCCGAGACACCATATGCGCCACGGAATTGCGATGGCACGTAGCCGCAGGGGACGTACGGCTTGCCGGTAGCCGGCGCGGGATCAGTGGTATCGATCTTCTGGGCCCAGTACACCGAGCAGGGTGGAGCGTTGACGAACGCCGGCGGCGGGCCGGGAAGGGTGTCGGCTGGTCTCACACCGGCTGAGCCCGCCCTGCTCGCGGATCCCGCCACGGCGGCTTCGTTGGCGTGATGCGGCGACGTCATGCCAACGCCGTCCGACAGCCCATCAACGCCCGCCACCAAGGCGGCGACGGACGCCGGCATCGTCGCCGGCGACGATGGAGCCACGCGGCGTGCGCCCTTGACCGCGAACACGCTGAGCTGGGTGTTGAACGCGTGGCTGATCGCGGCCACGCTGCCGGTGGCGCGGATGTACAGACGGTTGTCTGGTATTGACTGGATGCGAAGACCAGCAGCAGTGAGGTAACTGACAACGGTCTGCGTGGTCGCTTCGGTGGGCGAGAAGTTGGCGTGGAATGTGGAGGCACTGATGTATTGGCGGTACTGACCGCTGCCCGGGGTCGAGACCGCGCTGGCGAGACGTTCGAGCTGCGCTTCGTTGCGGGTGTTGAGCAGGACGGTGATGCTCCGCACCTGGTTGATGGCGGCGCCACCAAGACGGTGCTGCGCGGTCGCCCACGCGGGGGCCGTGGCCACGCTGGTGGGTGCGGCCGCCGATGCGCCCACTTGGCCAGCCCCGAGGCTGACGATCGACAGCGCCGTCGCCACGCACATGCCTGTGCGCGCGGTTCTTCCTATGCCTCGAACCATTCGATATCTCCCAGTGTGGCCAGAGCCACGTGTGACACGAGTGGCGTCATTCTGAAAGCGATGTACGGCCAGTGTCCATCACCTGTGGCTACCAAAATGGCACCGTCAGGCTGTCTGGTCAGCCAGACAGCGGGCCTGATCCAATCCAACCGTTGACCGATGATTGCCCTGTGACCACCGTGCCCCGCTCCACCGGAACCGACGAGATCGCCGACGCCATCGCCGCCTTCGAGGCGTCGCTGCCGTTTGCCCTCGATCCCTTTCAGCGGGAGGCCATCGAGAAGCTGGAGCGCACGCGCGGCGTCCTCGTGGCCGCGCCGACCAGCAGCGGCAAGACGCTCGTGGCCGAGTACCCGATGTGGCGCTCCCTGCTCGCCCCCGAGCACCTGCGCCGCCGCCACGCCCGGGTGATCTACACGTCGCCGCTCAAGGCGCTCTCCAACCAGAAGTACCACGACCTCGCCGAGCGCTACGGCGACGCCAATGTGGGCCTGGTCACCGGCGAGCACACCGTCAACGACGGAGCTCCACTGGTTGTGATGACCACCGAGATCCTCCGCAACGTTCTCTACGACGAGCCCGCGCGGCTGGACGCGGTGAGCGACGTGGTCCTCGACGAGATCCACTACATCGACGACCACCCCCGAGGCACCGTGTGGGAGGAGATCATCATCGAGACGCCCGCGCACGTCCGCCTCATCGGCCTGTCGGCGACCATCAGCAACGTCGACGAGGTGGCGGCGTGGATGCGCGGGCTGCGCGGTGACATCGCCACGGTGGTGCGTACCGAGAGGCCCGTCCCCCTGGAGATGTGGCTCTCGATCAGCAACCACCTCGAGCCGCTCTTCGACGCGGGCGGACGAGTGGCGCGGCGCACCCTCGACATGGCCGCCAACGAGTCGATGCACGAGGCACCCTTCCGCTACATGCGACGTGCTCCGGACAACGACCTCTTCCACGTCATCGACGAGCTGCGCCTGCGCTCGATGTTGCCGGCGATCTACTTCATCTTCTCCCGTCGCGGCTGCGCGGAGGCGTTGAGCCGCTGCGCCGTGCACGGGCTGGACCTCACCGACCGCGCCGAGAAGGAGGCGATCGACGCCCGGTACGGCGAGATCGTCCAGCGCATCGAGGACGCCGACGAGCGGCGCGTCTTCCGCCAGGCCATCGACCCGGTGATGCTCCGCCATGGGGTGGCCATGCACCACGCGGGGATGCTCCCCTCCGCCAAGGAGGCGGTAGAGCGCCTCTTCATCGAGGGGCTCGTCAAGGTGGTGTTCGCCACCGAGACGCTGTCGCTGGGGCTCAACATGCCGGCACGCGCTTGCGTGGTGTCGTCGTTCACCAAGTTCGACGGCACCGGCTTTCACTCGCTGACCGCTGGCGAGCTGACCCAGCTGATGGGACGGGCGGGGCGGCGCGGCATCGACGCCGTCGGACACGGCGTCATCCTCAAGGAGTCCGACGTGGACGTCCGCGACATCTACGAGGCCGCGATCGGTGGCGAGATGAGTGTCGACAGCAAGTTCGCGCCCACGTACACGATGGTGTTGAGCCTGCTGCGCACCCGGTCGGTCGAGCGCGCCGAGGAGCTGCTCGACAAATCATTCGGCCAGTACCAGAACGTGCAGCGTGCCGACCACTGGACCGAGAAGAGGCACAACCTCGAGGAACAGCTGGTCGACCGGCGCGGCCGGGTGTTCCGCCACCCCAGGGTTGCCTGCACGGAGCGCACTCTGGCCACCCATCTGAGCGTCGCCGCGGCGGTCGAGGAGCTGCAGGTCTCGGTGCGCCGTGTCAAGCGCGAGCACTGGCGTGACTCGCGGCGGGGCCGCCATGGTGGCCGCGGAGCGGATCCCGGGCAGCGCTTCGAGGCGATGCGGCGCGAGCTGCGCCAGCAGCAACAGAGGCTGCACAACTCGCCGTGCCGCAGCTGCCCGTACTTTGGCGAGCACCGCGCCCATCGCGCGGAGACCCGCGACATCGAGGAGACGCTGGAGGGGGGTGAGGCCGAGCTTGAGTGGGCTCGGCACCGCTACCGGCGCGAGTTCGGTGCTCTGCGCCGCGTGCTCCACGATGCCGGCTTCTTGGAGAACGACGCCCCCAACGAGCTCGGGCTGCTGGCGGCCTCGCTCTTCGGCGAGAACGCGCTGCTCATCGCCGACGCCATCGTTGCCGGTCACCTCGGCCCGCTCAGCCCACCCGAGCTCGCCGCGGCGCTGGTCACGCTGGTCGCCGAGGATCGTGGCCGCGAGCGCGCCCAACCGTCGCGACGCCATTTCCCGACCCCGCGCGTGGAGCTTGCCTACCGGCGTCTTCGTGGTTCGCTGCAGCGACTGGCTGCGCTCGAGCGCGAGCAGGGCCTGCAGACGTTGCGCCCCCTGTCGCTCGACTACATCAACGCCGCCCACCAGTGGGCATCGGGAGCGCCGCTGGCGGAGATCGAGACGCCCGCGGCCAACGACATCGGCGACGTCGTCAAGGCGATGAAGAACCTGTACTCGATGCTCCGCCAGATGGAGCAGGCACTCCGCGAGCATCCCCTGCATGCACGGGTGCGGCAGGCACGCGAGGCGATGGAGCGCGACCTGATCCGCCGCGTCTAGGCTGCGGGCGGCAAACTGGATGTGCAACGCAGCGTGGGCAGTCTGCTAGCATCGCCCGCATGCAGTCGCCTGCGGTGGTCGATACCGCTTCGATGATGATGATGCGCAGCGGAGGTTTCCGAACGTAGGCACATCGCGCTGCGTGCGGAGACCTCCCGGAAGTTCCCGGGAGGTTTTTTTTATGTCCCCTGTCGATTCGGTCGAGCTCGCGGGAACGACTGCGCCGATGCACGCCACCGCCGCCGTGACCGGGCTGCAGTGCCGCGGCTGTGGCCATGAGCAGCCCGCCACCGCGACCCACCTCTGCGAGCTCTGCTTCGGCCCGCTCGAGGTGACGTACGACTACGACGCCATCGCCGGCCGGGTGTCACGCCGCCGCATCGAGGCGGGGCCGCCGAGCCTGTGGCGTTACGCCGACCTGCTTCCGGTCGACGGTGGCGACGTCGTCACCCTCGGCGAGGGGTTCACCCCGCTGGTGCACGCCCGCACCCTCGGCGCCGAGCTCGGCCTGCGCCATCTCCATCTCAAGAACGACACGCAGAATCCCACCAACTCCTTCAAGGACCGGGTGGTGGCGATGGCCTTGAACTGGGCGCTGCAGAACGGCTTCCGCACCGTGGCCTGCGCGTCGACGGGCAACCTCGCCAACTCGCTGGCCGCGTACGCGGCGCGCGCCGGCCTGCGCGCGGTGATCTTCATCCCCGCCGACCTCGAGGCACCCAAGGTCGCGGCCACTGCTGTCTTCGGCGCCACCATCGTGCCGATCGCGGGCAGCTACGACGACGTCAACCGGCTCTGCGCGGAGCTCGCCGACGACCTCGACTGGGGCTTCTGCAACATCAACCTCCGCCCCTACTACAGCGAGGGCAGCAAGACGCTCACGTTCGAGACCGCCGAGCAACTCGGCTGGCGGCTTCCCGACGAGATCGTGATCCCGGTCGCCTCCGGCTGCCAGTTCGTCAAGCACCGCAAGGCGGCGGCTGAGCTGATCAACCTGGGGCTCGTCGACGCGCGCCAGTTGCCCCGCTTCACCGGTGCCCAGGCGCTCGGCTGCTCCCCGGTGGCGAGTGCCTTCGAGCGCGGCAGCGAGGTGGTGCAACCGGTCCGCCCCGACACGATCGCCCGGTCGATCGCCATCGGCAACCCGTCCGACGGGGCGGACGTGCTCCGCATCGCGTGGCGCACCGGCGGCGTGGTTGCCAGCGTCACCGAGGAGGAGATCGTCGAGGGCATCGAGCTGCTCGCCACCACCGAGGGGATCTTCACCGAGACCGCCGGCGGCGTGACCGTCGCCGTCCTCCGCAAGCTGGCCCGGGCGGGACGGTGGAGTGGCGACGAGACGGTGGCCGCGTACATCACCGGCCACGGACTCAAGACCCTGGACGCCGTCGCAGGCCGGCGAACCCTCGGCGATCCGGTCCAGCCCGCGCGCCGGGATGTCCGTGAGCGCCTGTCCGAGCTCGGACTGACCTAGCCCGCGCTACTCCTCGCGCAACATCGCCTCAGGAACACTGACCACCCTGTACGGCATGTCGGTGATGTCGTAGAAGCGCAGCGGCTTGCGCAGCCGCTTGGCGATGCCGATCTGCACCTTCACCCCCAGCGAGAGATTGCCGAACACCCACATCTGGTCGCAGCGCACGATGAGGTTGTTGAAGGCCTCTCGCACCGTCTCCTTGGGAACCGTGTGCAGGAGGTAGTAGTCGAAAAGCATGAACGGGGAGATTGGCACGCCTCCCTCGTCGAGCACGAACTTGGTGATGTGCTGACGCCAGTAGAAATTCTTGTTGCTGATGGCGCAATAGATCAGCTGCTTCGGCCGCCGCAGCGCGCGCTCGGCCTGTTCTGCAGGGCTGGCCTTGGGGCGCGGCGTGAAGATGCGCTCGAGGATGTCCTCAGCGTCCTTGCGGGCAGGCGCCTGCGCCGCCAGAGGCGCGGCATCGGTCTCGGGCACAGCCTGAATTACCTTTGTGGCAAAGCCGAAAACGGCCCGCGGATCATAGCACCGGTCTGCTGCCGTCGCGCTCAGGCCTCCTCTGCGACCCGACCTATCACGTCGAGGTTGAGGCCGCCCAGCCGGCGAGTTGGCGCAGCCGTCCCAGCGCCGCGTCGAGCAGGCGCATGTGCTGCGGGTCGTTGAGCCAGCGACTCTGACCCGACGGATGAGGCAGCGGAAGCAGGACCGGCGACCGCGCCGGGATGCCCGCGACCACCTCACCCTCCGTTGACCAGGCGCTGCCCACCACGCTGTCGAGGCGGCGACCTGGGAGGAAGCGGCTGTGTGCCAGACCGCCGATGCAGATGATCAGGGCCGGGTGGAGCAGCTCGAGATAGGCGTCGAGCCAGCCCCTGCACAGTGCCACCTCTGTGGCGGTGGGTCGTCGATCGCCGGCGTTGTTGGGCAGGCGACCGGGAAAGCAGGTGGTCATCGATGTCATGAACACGCGCTCGCGTACCTCATGCTCGCCCGCGAACCCGGCCTGCGCGAACCAGCGCATCAGCTGCATCCCGGCGCGCCCGGCAAATGGCCTGGTGACGTCGTCCTCCACCGGCCCGGGGGCCTGGCCCACGAGCATGAGTCGCTGCCCGGGGTGCCCGCTGAACACGGGGTGCGCGCGCGGCAGGTAGCCGGCGCCGACGCACCGGACGCAGGCTCGGTGATCGCGCTGGATCGCATTGATTGCATCGTTCGATGCTTCGCTCACCGGCCGAGTGTAGGAGCGAGGTAGAGGGGGGCCGGCGCTATGATCGTGGGGCCGCCAGCGCCCTGCTTCCGTCCCTCCCGGCGCGCCGCCCCCACCAACACCGCGCAGGACCGCAATGTCTGACGACCCCCCGCGTCCCGCCTCCGAACAGCAGTCGGACCCGCGCCCCGCGGCGGGCGCCCCCGCTTGGTGGGCGGCGCTGGGCCGGCCGGACCTCCCCTTGGACACCGCCGAGCCGGCGCCCCCGCTGCGCATGGCTCCGCCCGCGCACGCTCCCGCCTCGCCTCCCCGTGCCGGGCACATGATCCGCTGGCGCGCGTGGGCGTTCAACCTGGCGGTCCTCGCCGTGGCGGTGCTGATCATCTGCATGGGCATCGGGGTGCTCTCAGTGTCGGCGTTTCTCACCGCCGCGCTGCTGTTCGGCGTCCCGCTCACTGTCGCCGCAATCACCGTCACGGTCGTCGCACGGCGTTCGCGCTGAGCCTGCGCAGGGCACCACCGGGGTGAGCAGGCAACGCCGACCGGCTGGTGAGCGTGGCAGCGGGCGCGATGTCGCAATCACGGCGTACGCCGCCGAGATGCGCGCCGAGGCGGCCGCCGTCCGGCGGGTGTCACGGCGATTCAGCCAAGCGCTCGCCGAGGACGCGGCGACCGCGGGTGCACCCCGCGACGCGGACACCCTGCGCCGCCTGCGCAGCGAGACGGTCACCGGGATCGGTCGTGTCGTGTACTCATCGAACGCGGTCTTCGTCCTCGAGATGGAGGGGCCCGACCCCAACCGCCCAGACGAGCCGCTCCGGTCCATCTACAAGCCGGCGCGCGGCGAGCGACCGCTGTGGGACTTCCCTGCGCAGACGCTGCACATGCGCGAGGCGGCCGCCTACGTGGTCAGCGCGGCCCTTGACGACGGTGTGGTGCCGCCCACCACGCTGCGCGACGGTCCGCACGGGCCGGGATCGGTACAGCTGTTCGTGCACGGCCCCGACGACAGCACGCCGCCGCACGACGTGCTCGAGGAGCAGCTGCGCAGCGTGGCAGCGCTGGACGTCCTCATCAACAACGCCGACCGCAAGCGAGCCCATCTGCTGCTCGGCGACAACGGACACATCCACGGGATCGACAATGCGCTCAGCTTCCTCCCCTACCCCCGCCAGCGCACCGTTCTCATCGAGCTGGGCGGCCAGCCGCTTCCCGAGCCGGTGGCGCGCCGTGTGCACGATCTCGCAGCCGACGAGAGCCGTCGCTCGGCCCTGCGCGGGTCGCTTGGCCGCATCCTCGACCGCGACGAGGTGACCGCGTTCGAGGAACGTCTCGAGATGCTCGCCGCGACCCCGGTGTATCCCAGCCTCGACCCGTGGGATGGCCGTCCGTTCGAATGGTGGTGACTCGCCCTCCGGCCCGCCGCCGTCGTCGCCCTATACTCGTGCCTCGATCCCGCGGGCGCCCGTAGCTCAGTTGGATAGAGCACCGGCCTCCGGAGCCGGGTGCGGGGGTTCAAGTCCCTCCGGGCGTACCACCCTCTGCACCCGCCTGGGGGTTGGAGGCCTCAGCCGGGGTGCTCGAAGTGCCAGCTGGTGCAGCCGCGCTTGGCCCGCTTGCGGCAGGAGCAGGCGGCGCGAGGCCGGTTCCTGCGGCGCACCGCGGTGGGGTCAGCCGTGTACGCGACCAACGCCTCGAAACGCTCGGGACCGATGATCCCCTTGGCGAGGGCCCGGACGGCCCATGCGGGCGGGACCGGTGCCTCCCAGAACCCGCGGCGCGGCGGCTCGCTCATGCAGGGGAACTATAGAACGCCGGACAAAAAGGCCGGCGCGGCGGGCGATTCAGTCGATGTCGTCCGGGAACCTGATCATCAGGCCGTCCTGCACGTCATACAGGGCCTCCATCCAGTCGGGGATGGCGACACCGGCCGGCCTGCGCTCGCACAGGGGGTGGCCCTCGCCGCGGACAAAGGTGGCGACGCGCTGCCTGAGGTCCGCAGGGATCGCCTGCTCGTCGGCGAGGTTGAGCATCTCGAACTGGTTCAGCATGTCGTCGATGTCCCGGATCTTGTTGCGGCGCGCGTGTCGGGCTCTGATCTCGGACGTCCAGTAGTCCTCGAGCTCCTCGATCCGCGTGCAGGTCTCCTGGATCATTTCGCTTGCACCACAATGAAGATTGACGCGCCCACGCGCAACGGCGACGTGCTGGACGGAATCCTAGCACCGCCTCTGAGAAGGTCAAGCATTGACATGAGGCCGGCGATGTGATCGAGGATGCGGTGAGCGTGGCGGCCCTGGAAGGCTCAGGGAGAAAGGCTTTTCCCGGCTTCAGGCTGCGCGCGCTGGCCGCGACCACGAGCACCCAGGACGTGGTGCGGGCGGCGATCCGGGCGGGCGCGGCTCCGGGGTTCTGCTGCACCGCCGCGTTCCAGAGTTCTGGCCGGGGTCGTCAGCAGCGCCTGTGGACGGCGCCGCCCGGGTCAGCGCTGCTGGCGTCCGTCTTCGTGCGTGTGCGCCACCCCCGCCTCGGCGGGGTGTCGATCGCCGCCGGCCTCGCCCTCCGTGCCGCGATCGAATCCACCTCGGGCTGGGCGAGCCGGCTCAAATGGCCCAACGATCTGCTCGTGGGGGACCGGAAGCTGGCCGGGGTGCTCTGCGAGGTCGAGCCTGCCGTCGCCGCCGACGGCACCGCGGTGGTGATCGGCATGGGCGTCAACCTGACGGTGCCGTCGTTCCCGGTCGGCGTTGCCGGGATCAGCCTCAACGAGCTGGTCGACACGCCGCCGTCTCCCTACGCCCTGCTCGCCGCCACCGTCGGCGAGCTGGCCCAACGGCTGGGCACGTTGGAGTCGACCGGGATGAACGGGCTCCGGGGTGAGTGGATGGCGCACGCCGCCGGGATCGGCAGCGTGGTCACAGCGACCTCGGCGGCAGGGCTGGTGAGCGGTGTTGCCGAGGGCATCGATGACGACGGGGCCCTACTGCTGCGCGGTGACGCCGGGCAGGTGCGCGTGCTCGCGGGCGACGTGCACATCGTGGCGGGCGACTGGGAGAGCTGAGGCCCGGCCGGCCCTCGGACTACGGCGAGGGCGTGGGCGAGGCCGACGGGCTCACCGAAGCGCTCGACGAGCTGCTCGGCGATGCCGACGCGCTGGAGCCTCCGCCCGAGCCCGCTGTCACCGTGACCTGACCGTTCATCCCGTCGTGGATGGTGCAGCGGTAGGAGTAGGTACCGGGAACTGTGAACTTGACCTGCCATGTTTCGCCGGGGCCCAGCGAGCCGGGCGAGGTTAGGTCGCCGTTGGAGTCGAAGGTGACGTTGTGCGGGTTGCTGTCAGAAGCCACCGTCCACTGGATCACCTGGCCTGTGGTCACCGTGGTGGTCCCCGGGCTGAACTTGTCACTGGCGTTGGCGACGACCTTGGCCGCGGGCGCGCCCAGCCCGCTGCCGGCCGCCGAGCCCACCGCCGGTCCGCCACCGCCGCCGGCAGCCACCTCGGGCGGGCCGTTGCCGCATGCGCAGAGCGAGATGGCCAGGCCGACGCCTGCGGTGATCACGATCGAGCGCATCCGGGTCATGACGAGGTGTCCCTCCTGACGCCGCCGCACCCGCGGCCGGCAGATGCTCAGGCCGCGCTGCTTACCATGGAATGTTCCCCCAGATGGTAGGGGATGGTGCAGCCGTGGCGCCCCGTCACCCAAAGCCCCGCTGTGCTTCCTCCTCGTCTCTCGCAGGGTCCCCGAACACGCGCCAGAAAACCATCACCACGGCGGCGAAGTAGATGAGGTTGCCTGCCCCGAACATCACCACGCCGGCGATCTGCTGATCGCCGACCGGGGTCAGCCCCCAGAGCCGCGGGGCGCGCGCGTAGAAGTCGTAGAAGGGGTGCGGCGCGACGGTGAAGATCAGCCCGACGACGGTGGGCGGCACCCCCGACCCGACCAGCATGGCGATCTTCGCGAATGTCCCCACCCAGCGCTGCCGGTCGGCGCCGCGCATGGGATCGACGATCGGCCACCAGAAGATGATCCCGACCGCTATGAAGCTGAGGTGCTCGACGATGTGGATCGTCTCGGTGGTGAGGGTCGCGTCGTACAGCGCGGGGATGTGCCACACCAGCAGCACCATGCTGAAGATCACGGTGGCGCACCAGGGATTGACCAGCCCTCTCCAGGCACGACGCAACGGCCCGGGCGGGCCCGTGACCGGCGCGCGCATGCCGGCGACGCCGAGGATGCACAGGGGCGGCGCCACCATCATCAGCAGCAGGTGCTGGACCATGTGCAGGGAGAAGAGGTACTGGTCGCCGCCGGTGTCAATCGGTGACTGCAAGGCGATGAAGCCGACAAGCACGCCGGCCCCGAAGAACCAGGGGCGCAGCTGGGGCGAGCCCACCCATGAGCTGACATCGTCGTCGTCGCGGACCAGCCCGCGGCGCCAGGCGATGGCATACGCGGCCACCAGGGCCGCGAGGCCGAGGAGGACTGTCGGTTGCCACGACCAGTCGCGGAGGTCGAGATGTGCTGGCTCCACGACCGGTCAGCCTACTCCCGTCCGGCGTGGCCGCCGGACCGGCGGATCAGTGGCCCTCGACCGACTCGGGGAGCTCGTGGAACTCCGTGCGGGCGCCGCGGTACCAGGCCAGCAGGCTGGCGATCAGCCACACCAGGCCGATGCCCCACACCAGCGGGCCCACGGTGCCGCGCACCTGGTCGACGAACCCGATGAGGACGGTGGCGAGGGAGAGCGCCACCATGATCGGGACGACGCTCGGCGGAGGCAAGTGAACGCCGGCGTGCTCGCCGTGGCCGGTGTCGGCGGCCTCATGGGTGGGTAGGTTCTCGTCGGTCACCGCGCTGCCTACTTGACCGCGTTGAGGTACACGGCGGCCCACACGAAGGTGACCCCCAAGAGCACCACAAGAAGGATGACCATCGAGACCCCGCTTTGGATGTTCTTGCGGGCCAGCTTCTTGTCCACGTCAAGTCCCCTCTGTGGTCAGCCGACCACGCGGTCGACTGCCATGACCGCGAAGAGCAGCGCCAAGTACAGCATCGAATAGTAGAAGACGCGCCGCGCGGCGCGCGCGGACGGATCGCGGACGGCGATGACCGCGGCGGCCAGGAACAGCGCGTCGAGCACGCCGGCGCCGACCACGTAGACATACCCAAAGGAGTGGACCAGCGCCGGCATGATGGTCACCAACACCAGGATCACCGTGTACAGCAGGATCTGGCGCCGGGTCTCGCGCTCGCCGACGATCACCGGCAGCATCGGCACCGAGACGCTGGCGTAGTCACGGCGGATGAGCAGGGCCAGCGCCCAGAAATGAGGCGGGGTCCAGTAGAAGACGACGGCGAAGAGGAAAAGGGCGGTGAGGTTGAGGCTGCCCTGCACCGCTGCCCAGCCGACCAGCGGCGGGATGGCCCCGGCCGCGCCTCCGACGACGATGTTCTGCATCGACCTGCGCTTCAGCCACATGGTGTAGACGAAGACGTAGAAGAGCAGCCCGCCGATCGCCAGGACGGCGGCCAGGAGGTTGACGGCCACGGCGAGCAACGCGAACGCGACCACCCCCAGCGTGGTACCGAATGCCAGGGCGCTGCTCGGCTGGACGCGCCCGGCGGGGATGGGACGCGTCCGAGTGCGTCCCATGCTGGCGTCGATGTCACGATCGAACCAGCAGTTGATGGCGTGCGCCCCACCGGCGGCGAACCAGCCGCCCGTCACCGTCGCCGCGACCAGGCCGAATGACGGCAAGCCTCGCGCGGCCATGACCATCGCGAAGACAGTGGTGACCTCGAGGAGGACGACGACGCGCGGCTTGGTGAGCGCGATGTAGTCGCGGACCGTCTGCACGACGCGCTGACCCGTGCGCAGCCCGATGGGCGTCTCGACGCGAACCGCCACGCTCATGACGCGGCCACCCTGGCGGCCAACGACCGGTCCAGCCGGGTGCCGCCCGCGACCTCGGTCGAGGTGACGCCGCGCGCGATCACCGCAGAGACGACGACGCACGCCCACAACGCGCTGGCCAGGGCGAGGTGAATGCCGCGAACGGCCGCGGGAAGATGTTGGTCGACGAGCAGCGCGCCGGCTGCGACCTGGGCGACGATCAGCAGGGTGACGCTCAACGTCGCCAGGCGCAGAGCGCGGTCGCCGGGACGCGCGCGCCGCATCTTCACCATCGAATAACCGAGCAGCAGGACCACGATGGCCGCGACCACGCGGTGCAGGAGGTTGATGTCAGCGAACCGTCCCGCCGAGAACTGGAAGCCGTTGCCGCAGAGCGGCCAGCCCGCGCACGCGGCGCCGGCGCCCTGGTCGACGACCAGTGCACCCGAGAGCGCGAGGACGTACGTCGCGGCGACGGCGACGCCGGCGAGGCGCACGGTGCCCAGCGACGGGCGCGCGCGCGCCGAGCCTGCCGTCGCGGTGGTCACCGCGATCCACACCAGCGCTCCGAGCAGGAGAAGCGCGTTGGCGAGGTGGATCATGATCACGCCGCTGGGCAGGTTGAACTCGACGGTGATCGCCCCGAGCACGATCTGTGCGATGAAGAGGACCACGATCGCGGTCGCGCCGTTGCGCAACCAGCGCACGTTGCGGTAGCGCGTCCACACCACAACCGCGAGCGCGATCACCAGGCCGGTGGCGATCGCCGCGACCCAGCGGTGGGTGAACTCGATTAGCGCGGTGCGCTCCAGCGGTGGCAGCAGGCCGCCGTGGCACAGCGGCCATTGGTCCCTGTCACCACAGCCCAGCCCGCTGCCGCTGACGCGCACCACCCCGCCCATGACGACGAGCAGGTACGTCGCCAGCGCCGTCGCCACGGTGAGACGGCGCAGGGCCCGCGAGGGAGTCCAGGTCACGGACTGGCCGACGCGGCCTGGCGTGCCCGGCGCATGTCTCGAAGGGGACGGCTGCTGTGGACCTCGGGGATGACGTCGAAATTGTGGGCGGGTGGCGGCGACGAGGTCGCCCACTCCAGGGTGTTCCCCTCCCACGGGTCGGCAGTCGCCGTCTTGGGGGCACGCATACTGATCACGAAGTTGACCAGGAACACCGTGACGCTGATGGCGATGAGGAAGGCCCCGAAGGTCTCCAGGGAGTTGAGGTCACCCCAGCCGCGGTTGTCCTCGTAGGTGGCGATGCGCCGGGGCATGCCGAGCATCCCCAGCAGGTGCATGGGCATGAAGGTGAGGTTGAGGCCGATGATCATCAGCCAGAAGTGGAGCTTGCCGAGGCGTTCGCTGAGGAAGCGCCCGGTGACCTTCGGGAACCAGTAGTAGATGCCCGAGAAGACACCGAGCACGCTGCCGCCGAACAGGACGTAGTGGATGTGCCCGACCACCCAGTACGTGCCGTGTAGGATCCGGTCCACAGCGAGGCTGCCGAGGTAGACGCCGTCGATGCCACCGATCAGAAACATCAGTAAGAACCCGGCGGCGAACAGCATGGGCGTGTCGTGTCGGATGCTGCCACCCCACATGGTGGCCAGCCAGTTGAATATCTTGATCCCGGTCGGCACCCCGATGCAGAGCGTGGTGAACGCGAAGAACTCCTGCACGACGAGTGGCAGGCCGGTCACGAACATGTGGTGCACGAACACCACGAAACCGAGCACTGCGATGGCCACCATCGAGGCCGCCATAGCGCGGTAGCCGAAGATGGGCTTGCGCGAGAACACCGGGATGACCTCGCTGACGATCCCGAACGCCGGCAGAATCATGATGTACACCGCCGGGTGTGAGTAGAACCAGAAGATGAGCTGGTACAGCAGCGCGCTGCCTCCGTGGCTGACGCTGAAGAACGACGCGCCCACCTGGCGATCGAGCAGCACCATCGAGAGCACGCCTGCAAAGAAGGGCGAGGCCAGCACGATCAGCCCCTGGGTCACCTCCATCGCCCACACGAACAGCGGCAGCCTCGTCCAGGTCATCCCCGGGGCGCGCATGTTGTGGATGGTGACCAGGAAGTTGACACCGCCGAGCATCGAGCTGACCCCGAGGAGGTGCAGGCCGATGATCCAGAGGTCCTGGCCGACCTGCGGTGAGTAGGCGCGCTCCGTGAGCGGCACGTAGCCGGTCCAGCCGGCGGCACCGCTGCCGCCGAAGAGGAAACCGGAGTACATCACCAGCCCACCGAGCGGGATCAGCCAGAACGACAGCGCATTGACGCGCGGGAACGCCATGTCCCGCGCCCCGATCATCAGCGGGACGAAGTAATTCCCGAAACCGGAGAAGACCGGGATGATCCAGAGGAAGATCATGGTCGTCCCGTGCATGGTGAAGATCTGGTTGTACTGCGCTGGGGTGAGGAACTTGTTCTGTGGCTCGGCCAGCTGGATGCGCACCAGCAGGGCCATCGCACCACCCACCAGGAAGAAGAAGAAGGTGGTGTAGAGGTACATGATCGCGATCTTCTTGTGGTCGACCGTGGTGATCCAGCCGAGGACGCCGCGGCTCTTGTCCCACCGCGCGGCGAAACGGGCCTGCGGTACAGGCGTGCTGATCGCCGCCATCAGTTGTGTCCCCCATGAAGCTCGAGCTGGTGCAATGTGTTCATTTGGCGGTCTGCTGCAGCATCCACTGGTCGAACTGCGCGCGCGATTCGGAGATCACCTCGAGCAGCATGCTGGCGTGGCCGGTGCCGCACAGCTCGGTGCACTGCCCGTAGTAGTGGCCGGCCCGCGCCTGCAGCCACATGTGGTTGGTCTGTCCGGGCAGCGCGTTGATCTGACCGGCCAGGGAGGGCACGTAGAAGCTGTGGTTGACGCCGCATCCCTGGTCGGAGATGGCGTTGGCGAGGCTGTCGCCCGTGCTCAGCTTCTGTTGCATGGTGGCGGCTGCCTGGGCCGCGGCGGCGCTCGAGCCCGAGGCAGCGTATGGCTTGGTGATGCACGGGTGGTCGGTGGAGACCACCTGGAGGTCGACCGGGGTGTCGGCGGGCACGTGCAGGATCGTGAAGCTCTGCACGTCGTTGCCGCTGCTGGTGTGGCTCCCCGTGTAGTCGAACGTCCAGCTGAACTGCTGACCGATCACGGTGACCTGCATCACCGGAGCTGCGGCTGTGCTGGCCGGGGCGTCGTTGATGAAGCCCATCTGCGACACCGTCAGGCCGAACAGCGACATGAAGACGACGAGCGGCACGGCTGTCCAGAACAGCTCGAGGCGGGTGTTGCCGTGGAACTGCGACGGTTCGTCGTCGTCGTGCTTGCGACGGAAGCGGAACATGCTGTAGACCAGCATCACCACGGTGAAGAGGCCGAGCACGATGGACGCCAGCAGCACCCAGTTGAAGACGAACTTCATGCTGTCGGCAACCGGGCCGCCGGGGTGATACGGCGAGGTGTCGACGATCGTCGTGGCGAGTAGGTTCACCTGGACCGGCTCTCCGCATCACATCCGTCTGCGACGACAACGCGAGATGCCGGGATGATCGCACAGGCATCCCAAGCGCGGCAAACCGCGGCGGTGCTCATTTCTGCCATGGCCGGGTGACGGTTCGGATCTGCCGCTTCACGAGCTCGGTGATCTCGACGTTGGTGAGCGCCGCCCTGTCCCACTCCCCGCGATTGGCAGGCGGCTTGGCGGGATCGGGCAGGGTCTCCCCGAGCGATCCGGTGGGGCGCGGCCGCATCCGCCTGACGACGTCCAGCAGGCCCACTCACGGCCTCACAGGTGGAAATACCTGAGAAGTGGCGAGGCCTCGCCGGACAGCGAGATCTCGCGGGCTCCGGCGGTGGCGTCGACAGCAGCGCTCCCCCAGATGAAGAGGCCGTACACCAGCAGGCCGATGAAGACGACGATGGCGATCATCCCGAAGATCATCGCGAGGATGAGCCGGCCGTCGGCGATCCACTGCCGCCCCAGGGCGCTGCCGCCCAGGAAGAAGAGCACATCGGCCCCGAGGCATCCGACCGCCCACAGGAAATAGTACCGGGCCTTGGCCGCCTGACCGTTGTAGAGCTGGCCGGCGCCGGGGATGATCGAGAGTGCGGCCGCGATCCGCCAGTCCCGGCGGCGCGCGCTGGCCACTGCGCTCAACCCCACCTCGTTCAGCGGGTGAAGAATGATCGGTAGCAGTAGTACGCCGCCAGCACCAGCGTGGCGAACGCCCAGATGCTGACGAAGATGACGTCACCCCAGCCGGCGTCACCTGGATCGAAGTCGGCGAGCATGGGGGTGATCATTGTTTTCTCAGTGGGACTTGAAGTTCTCGAGGAAGTGCTCCCCGAGGATGATGATGGCGCATAGCCCGATGAGCACGGCGAACATGAGCATCGTGCCGAGCAGGTCGCGGGCGAGGGTGCGTCGTCTCATGGCGGCTGATCACCCTACGGCAGGGTGTTGTAGTTCTCCCAGTGGCGGATGAACTGGATCAGGATCTGGATCTGGTTCTCACTGAGGATCCGGCTGCCGGGCCTCTGCTTGTCGCGGGTGGGATCGTAGGTGAAGTCGGTCGCGGTCGATCCCCAGTTCGGCATGATGCTGCCGATGTGCTCGAAGTCGGTGAACCCGTACTCGATGCACCGGTAGTAGTAGTCCTCGTTGAAGTAGCCGAGGCGGTCCTGGTTGCTGAGCGGTGGCCCCTTGCCGCCCTCACCCTGCACGCCGTGGCAGGTGACGCAGTACTTGTAGTACAGCTGCGCGCCGGAGGTGAAGTCGTACTCGGGGTTGGCGATGAGGTTCTGGTGCGCGTCGGTCTGGTTGAGTGAGAGGCGGCTGCCGTTGTGGCAGACGATGCAGCCCACCTGGTCGATTCCCACCTTCTGAAGGGACGGGTTCGTCTGGGTGGGGTTCAGCGCCTTCGGATCCACAGCGGCTGGAAGCGGACCGGGCAGGACCGTGGTCGGGGTCACCGCATACCCCTGCTTGGCGTTGGTTGTCGCCCCGGTCACCGAATAGGGCGCGAAGCCCGTCCCGGTGATGCCGTACTGGGTGTAGTCCATCGCCGGTGCGAACCCCTTAGTGGCGCTGGGAACGCTGATCCCATTGGCGATGTAGGCGGGATGAACCAGCGTGTAGTGGTTTTGCGCCGCCACCGCCTGCGCGTTCGGCTGGTACTTCATGAAGTCCTGGGCCAGGCGCTGGGCGGCCAGCTCGGGGCCGATGGTGCCGATGTCCGGCACGTGACACGAGATGCAGCGCTCCACGCGGAAGGTGTCGCCGCGCTTGGCGTCAGCGAACGCCGGGAAGATCTGCTGTACCTGGATGTTGAAGCCGGTGTCGTTGTGGTCCGACTGGTAGCGCTGCTGGATGGCCAGGTAGTCGCGATCCTGGCTGTCGCGGATGGCCGCGATGCCCACCAGCGCGATCAGCAGCGCTGACAGGATCACGAAGACCCACCTGTTCATACCGCCGGCTTGACCCCGGGATGGCCAAGGATGCGCGTCCAGTCCCAGTTGAAGGCGAGGCCGCGGAAGAAGACACCGATCACCACGAAGCAGACGGCCAGGCAGAGGTAGATGGTGAACAGGGCGATGGCCACCTTGCGGTCCTGGGGGCGGCGACTCGGGTTGCGATCAAGGTACGGGGTCAGCAGCATGAAGATGATCACGAAGCTGGGGAAGGCCACTCCCGCCATGACGGGGGGAAAGCGCTCGAGCAGCTCCTGGAGGCCCAGGAAGTACCAGGGTGCCTTGGCCGGGTTTGGGGTGATCGCGGTGTTGGCGCGCTGGAGGAGCGGGGCGTTGACCTGGATCGACACGGCGAGCAGGAAGATGAACGCCGCCAGCCCGGCGAGGAACTCCTTCCAGACCAGCGCCGGGAAGGTGACCACGGTCTCCTCCTCCTCGCGGCGGCGCACCACCAGCGGCATCGCCGCCAGCTCGGGGCCCGTGCCGCGCGGACGAGGGGTGCGCACGGCCGGAGCCGCGGTTCGATCGAGTGGGACCGCCGCCCCCTCGCCTGGTGCGCCAGAGCCGTCACCAACAACCGTCGCCATCGCTTACAGGCCTCCCGTGAACCCGTCTTTGCGGACGCGCCAGAAGTGTATGACCATCAGGATGAACCCGATGAGGGGCAGGGCGACGACGTGTAAGACATAGAAGCGTATTAGCGCTCCCTGGCCGACGTTGCGGCCCCCGAGGAGCAGGTAGCGGGTGTACGGGCCGGCGATGGGCGCGTACTTGGCCATGTTGGTGCCGACGGTGATCGCCCACACGGCGAGCTGGTCCCAGGGCAGCAGGTAGCCCGAGAATGAGAGCAGCAGCGTGATCAGGAGCAGGAAGGTGCCGATCGCCCAGTTGAACTCGCGCGGCGGCTTGTATGACCCCTGGTAGAACACCCGGGCCATGTGCAGCCAGACCGTGATCACCATGCCGTGCGCGGCCCAGCGGTGCAGGTTGCGGATCACCAGGCCGAAGGTGGCGACGAACTGCAGGTCCTTGATGTTCTGGTAGGCCTGGTCCACCGACGGGATGTAATAGAACATCAGGAAGAGTCCGCTGATGGTCAGCAGGATGAAGAGAAAGAAGGAGAGGCCGCCGAGGCAGAGCGTGTAGCTGACCCGGATCGCCGACGTCTTGACGCGCACCGGATGGATGTGGAGGAAGAAGTTGGTGAGCGCCGTGCGTGCCGCGACCTTGTCGGTGGTGGGCAGGCCGTGCCGGAAGATGGACCCCCAGATCTGGGCCGCGAACGCGCGCAGAGGGTTGCCCTCGGTGGGACGGGCGCTCACCGCTCCTCCTCCATCGGTCCGCTCTCTCCGATCATCGCCGTCACACCCCGACCGTCTTGCCGTTGCTCTTGCCGGTCTTCGGATCCAGCCGCCACTTGGGCACGATGCTCTCGCCGGCCTGACGGTACACGGTGATGGCAGCCCGGTTCACGACGAAGTGGTTGTCCGGGGTGACCTGGATGTCCACCCAGTCCATGGGCCGCGGCGCCGGGCCGTAGAAGTTGGTCGAATCGATGTAGTAGCGGCTGCCGTGGCACGGGCAGGCCCAGCCGTTGCGCGTGGTGATCGCCCCGGCCTCGGCGGTGTAGTGCTGGGCGACGGTTTGCGAGCTGTCCGCGACCCCGGTGCCGCTGGTCACGTCGCTCACGTAGTTGGGCGTGCAGCCGAGGTGCGTGCACACCAGGTACACGGCGTAGATCCCGGTGGAATCGAGCACGATGGTGACCCGGTTGGCTGTGTCGCTCTGGACATTGACCTTGAGAGTCCCGTTGCCGGTGAGGTCGGAGACGGTGAAGCCGGTCTTGAACTGAGGCGGCGCCTCGAGCGTTGCCGCGGGGAACATGAACTTGAGCAGCTCGATGCCGCCGAACAGGGTGGCCCCCAACGCTCCCACCGAGCCGACCAGCAGCAGGAACTGCCGGCGCGTTGTCTCGACACGCGAGCGCATCCGGCCGCGGGGCGTGTCGTACGGGTTCAGCGCCATGAGAGCCTCAGGACGGGGAGAACGGCGACAGACGGGATTCTAGCGGCGGGCGGTTGAGCCACTGCGTCAGACGAACGGGTTGTTCGACGGCGGCGTGATGATGTTGGCGAAGACGATCGTGGAGATCATGATCACCACGAACGCCACGATGATGACCAGGCACCCGAAGTCGGAGCGGACAGCGAGGATGAAGCGTTCGACCATTTTTTCCCAAGACAGCCGACCTCGGACGCGACGGCGCACAGGATAAGCGACGGTAGAGGCGGCCTGCCTCTTGACGGGTTCGGGCACAATGCTGCGCCCGCTGCTACCGTCATCGCGCCATGAGCGACTGGCGCACCCTCGAGATCTATTCGACCTTCATCCAGGTCACCGGCGAGATGGAGATCGTCCGGCCTGACCGGGTCAGCGACGCCGTCAACCGCTTCGGGGACTTCCTGCACCTCCGCAACTGCCGGGCCGAGCCACTCTCGGTGAGCTACCCCATCCTCAGCCGCACGGAGCCCGTGGTCACGGTCGCCAAGGCAGGGGTGGTGCTGATCTGCCCGCTCGACGACGCCGGCGACGGCAACCCGGCGCTGTGGCGAGAGAAGGTCGCCCACCCGGCGTCGATCAACACCCAGGCCTTCTCGATGGTCGGCGACGTCCACGTGGAGCCGCGCCACACCCTGCAGGACCACCTCGAGCGCTTCCCCGGCGACTTCATCCCGGTGACCAACGTGTCCGCCCTGTGGGTGACCGCGATCAGCTCAGGGACCCACGCGGTCCAGCGTCAGTTCGCGCTGCTCAACCCCGCCGCGATCCTCAGCTTCTCGCTCAGATAACGAGCGTCTGGGCGGCTCTGCGCTTGCGCTGGACCGTCGACAGGGCGCCGATGAGCAGGCACATGACCGCGATGCCTGCGAAGCCGAGGCCCATGAACTCCTTGATGGCTTTCGTACCGACGGCCAGCGAGGTGCCGCTGTCGTCGAGGAACGCCTTCTCGGCTGGCGCTGCCCAGACCGTGGTGATGAACGACATGACCACCCACAGCGCGGCGATGAAGTACCAGATCGCCGCCGGGTTGGGGCTGCCACTCCGCGGCCGCGCCGCGAAGTAGAAGGCGGCCAGGCAGACAGCCTCCAGGCCCACGTAACCGTTGAAGAGGATGAACGAGAACCAGAAGCTGAGCTGCTGCGCGCCGGTGAGGCCGGCGAAGCCGTTGATCGCGAATGCGCTTCCGGAATCGGCGAGCACGTGCATCGCCCGCAAAGATACAACGAAGCCACGCGCCGGCGGGGAGCTCGGCGCCGCCGGCGGCAGCCCCGTAACTACCCGCCGACGGGTAGGCTTGTGTTCAGACGATGCCCACCGCCCCCCTCTCCCACGCCCTCAGGACCACGGCGACGGGCGGGACGGCCACCCCGGTGGCCCAGATTCTCTCCCTCGGCGCGTACATCCCTGACGGCGTGCTCACCAACGCCGACATGGAGGCGATGGTCGAGACCTCCGACTCCTGGATCGTCGAGCGCACCGGCATCCGCGAGCGCCGCCGCGTGGCGCCCGGGCAGACGGTCGCGGCTATGGGCGCGCGCGCGGCAGCCGAGGCCCTCGCACGGGCAGGCAATCCCGTCGTCGACGCGATCATCGTTGCAACCTGCAGCGCCGAGACCCGCCTCCCGTCAGTGGCCTGCCGCATCCAGCAGCGGCTCGGCCTCACCGGCATGCCCGCGTTCGATATCAACGCGGCATGCTCCGGTTTCGTGTACGCGCTGGCGCTTGCCGACTCGATGATCCGCAGCCACACGCTCGGCACTGTCCTGGTCGTGGCCAGCGAGGCCCTCACCCCGATGGTCGACTACACCGACCGCTCCACCTGCGTGCTCTTCGGCGACGGCGCCGCCGCCACCATTGTCGGGAGCGGGGCCGGCGACGGCGGCATCCGCGCGGTGCGCTGGGCGGCGGACGGCGGCGAGGCCGACCTCATCTACTTCGGCGCCCGTGAGGATGACCCCCAGGGGCCGAGCGCGATCCGGATGTCCGGCCGCGGCACCTTCCGCTTCGCGGTCGAGCGCCTCAGCGGGGCGGCCACGCAGCTCTGCGATGACGCCGGCTGGAGCCCCGACGACGTCGACTGGTTCATCCCCCACCAGGCCAACCTGCGCATCATCGAGGCCACGGCCAAGCGGCTTGGTGTTTCCATGGCTCGGGTAATCCTCAACGTCGAACGGGTGGGCAACACCAGCGCGGCATCGATCCCGCTGGCCATCCACGAGGCCGCCGCCGCCGGGCGTCTCCAGCCCGGCCAGAAGATCATCAGCGTGGCGTTCGGGAGCGGGGTCACCTGGGGCGGCGTGGCCCTCGAATGGACCGGCAACCCCTCCCTGTGACGGGAGGGCGTGAAGCGGCCCGCCCGCTCGCCGCTCCCGGTCCCAAGCTCCGCCCTGTCGCCCCCGCCGGCACGGTCGAATGCCGCAGCTGCGGGCGACGCTTCGTCGAGGCCCGCTTCGAGAAGCACCTCCGCGTGTGCCCGGCCTGCGGACGTCACGCCGTGGTTCCTGCGGTCACGCGCGCCGACCAGCTGGCCGACACCGGAACCCTGGACATCATCCGGATGCACATCGACGACCGCGACCCGCTCGGCTTCGACGACGGCGTCCCCTATCCCTCGCGAGTCGCCGAGGCGCGCGAGCGCACCAAGCTCGAGGAGACGTTCGTCATCGCCAGGGCCGGCATCGGTGCCGTCCCGGTGGTGCTCGCCTGCATGGATTTCGGCTTCCTCGGCGGCTCACTCGGTAGCGCCGCCGGCGAGCAGTTCGCGCGCGCCTGTGACCTCGCCGTTGCTGAGCAGCGCGCGCTGATCGCCGTCTGCACCTCGGGCGGGGCGCGCATGCAGGAGGGGATCGCCTCGCTGGCGCAGATGGCACGCTGCTCGGCGGGCGTGGTGGGCGTGGCGCGCGCCGGGCTCCCGTACGTCTCGGTGCTCGCCGACCCGTGCTTCGGAGGGGTCACCGCCTCCTTCGCCGTGCAGTCGGACGTGATCCTCGCCGAACCGCACGCGCGCATCGGTTTTGCGGGCGGCAGGGTCATCGAGCAGGCCAGCCACGATCGTCTGCCAGAGGGTTTTCAGACGTCAGAGTTCCTCCTCGCCCACGGCATGGTCGACGCGGTGGTCGAGCGCCGCGCCCTGCGCGACACCATCGAGCGGCTGCTGATCGGGTTCACGGCGCCGCGATGACTGTCACCACAGAGACCGCCGAGCGCGAGCGCGTCGCATTCGCAGCCGTCGAGCTGGCGCGCAACCCGGGACGTCCCCGCGCTCTGCAGGTGATCGCTGCAGCGTTCACGGAGTGGACGGAGCTGCGCGGTGACCGCCTCTTCGGCGACGACCGTGCCGTGGTCGGCGGCCCGGCGCTACTCGACGAGCGCTGGGTGATGGTCATCGGCCAGGAGAAGGGGACCGACGCGATCAGCCGTGCGGTGCACAACTTCGGCATGCCCCACCCCGAGGGATATCGCAAAGCACAGAGGCTGATGCGCACTGCCGAGAAGTTCGGTATGCCGGTGGTTTGCCTCGTGGACACGCCCGCGGCGCACGCCGGCGTCGGTGCCGAGGAGCGCGGCCAGGCCTGGGCGATCGCCCAGTCGCTGATCACCATGCTCGAGTTGCGCGTCCCGGTAGTGAGCGCAGTGCTCAGCGAGGGCGGCTCGGGGGGCGCGCTGGCGCTGGCCCTCGCCGATCGCGTGCTCGCGTTCGAGAACGCGGTCTACACGGTGGCTCCACCGGAGACCTGCGCCGCCATCCTCTACCGCGACGCCGGACAACGTGGCCGTGCAGCCGCGGCGCTGCGACCGGGAGTCGCCACCGCGCATGGCATCGGCCTCATCGACGAGTTGATCCCCGAACCGTCACCGGGCGCCCATGCCCACTCCTCCCTCTGCATCGCCGCGCTGCGCGGAGCCCTGGTGCGCCACCTCGACGAGCTCTGTGCCAAGGACGTCGACACACTTCTCATGGAGCGCACCGACCGGTATCGCCGCGCGGGAGACTGAAATCCCCTCAGCGCAGGCGACTTCACGTCGCCGGAGCTGAGACCTCTGAGTTGGGGGGTGCCCGAGGGGGGAACGCAGTTCCCCTCTCGCCCTAGGCGGCCATCTCCATGGCGGCGGCGTCGCTGGCCCCGCGCTCGGGCCGCTTCAGGAAGAAGGCCGGGACGATCCCGATTGCGGACAGGATTGCGATCAGTACGAAGGTGCGATCGAACGCATCGCTGAAGACGCTGCCCGCGTAGGCGTGGTTGAAGGCGTCCAGCGTGACGTTGCCCGTGCTCGGCAGCGTGCTCCCAGCGCTCTGCTGTGCGGACGACGCGACGACTCCCTGCTGCAGGACGCTGCAGTACTGCGCCGCGGTGAGACCTGACCTGTGCAGCGTGATGGCCGCGGCGTCGACGACGTTGGCCGCTGGCGCGCACGACGTCTGCTTCGCTGCGGTCCCGAACTGCGCGGCGAGCACGGTCACCAAGATGGCGATGCCCACCGACGATGAGACGCGCTGGAAGGTGTTGGTGATGCTCGAGGCGCGCGAGGTGTAGCGACGCGGCACGCGCGCCATCGCCGCCGCCATCGTCGGCATCATCGCGAAGCCCATGGCGAAGCCGCGCAGCATCAGCGCACTGATCACCAGCCAATTCGATGAGTCGTAATGAACCTGCGCGAGCACCACGCTGCCGACGGTGAGCAGCAGCAACCCGGTGGCGACCACCGGCTTGGGTCCGAGCCTGTCGGTGAGATACCCGCCGAGCGGCATCGACACCGCGGCCATCCCCGCCTGGGGCAGGAGCAGAAGGCCGGTCTCGATGGCGTCGTAGCCATGCACCTCCTGCAGGTAAAGCGGCAGCAGCAGCATGGTGCCGAACATGGCGGTGACCACGATGAAGCTGAGCACCATCGCCCACGAGAACGTGCGGTCGCGGAACAGCGAGAGCTGCAGCAACGGCTCGCGCGTGGTGAGCTGGCGCACGATGAAGATGCCCATCAGCACGACGCTGGCGACCAGCAGCGACACCACCAGCGCCGACGCCCAGCCGAGAGATGTGCTGCGGTCGACCGCGTACATCAGCGCGAGGATGGCGGGCACGCCGGTGATCAACCCGAGCGCGTCGAGCCGGAGTTTGGCCGTGCGGTGCGACTCGCGCAGGAACCGCGACGCCGCGATGAAGCCGATGATGCCGATGGGAACGTTGACGTAGAAGATCAGCCGCCAGGTGAAGTCCTGCACGAACCAACCGCCGAGGACCGGGCCGATGGCTGGCGCGATCAGCATGGGGACTCCGAAGATCCCCATCACCCTGCCCATGTTCTGCGGCCCCACGGCCTGCAGGATGATGGTCATGCCGATCGGCATCAGCATGCCTCCGCCCACGCCCTGGATGACGCGGAACAGGATCAGCTCGCCGAGATTCTGCGAGATGCCGCAGAGCATCGACGCCATCGTGAACGTGACGATGGTGATCAGGTACAGCCGCTTGGTTCCCCAGCGGTCGGTGGCCCAGCCGGTGAGCGGGATCACCGCACCCTGGGCGACCAGGTAACCGGTGACCACCCAGGCAATGTCGGTGTAGCTGCCCGCGTGCAGGTCGTGCTGCAGGGTGGGGATGGCGATGTTGACGATCGTCGAGTCGAGGATCGTCATGATGGTGCCGGTCAGCACGACGGCGAGAGCAACCCACTTGTAGTCGAACCGGCCGACCCGGGTGTTGGTGACGCGCACCTCGTCCTGGCCGGGCGGACGTTCGACCACCGTCGTCTCGGACATGGGGGTCACGATACCTGCTGCCGGTTCGCGCCAGCCCCGGCGGCCCGCTCGGTACCGGTCACCGGGCGCGCCAGCCCTCCGCCATTCCGGCGCGGTGTCCGGCCTTGACGCGGCGCATGGCGGCGTCGGCGTGCTGCAGAAGCCCGTCGACGTCGTCGGCGTCGTCGGGGAAGATCGCGACACCGCACGAAATGGTCACGCCCGCCCTGGTCAGCTCGGCGTCTTCGCGGACGCGCACCTCGAACGAGGTGCTGATGCGCAGCCCGACCGCGGACGCCTCGACGTCGTCGGCGCCGGGAAGAACGCAGACGAACTCGTCGCCACCGTAGCGCGCCGCCGAGTCCTCGCGGCGCAGCAGGTCATGGAAGACCTGCGCAAGAATGGTGAGCACACGGTCGCCGGCGGCGTGGCCGTACGTGTCGTTGACCGCCTTGAAACGGTCGAGGTCGCAGAACACCACCCCGAGCGGAGTGGTGCGCCGCCGTGCGCGCGCCACCTCCTGGTCCAGGGTGCGGGTGAGCTGGCGGTGATTGGCGAGGCCGGTGATGCTGTCGAGGTGGGCCTGGTCGAGCTCGCGCTCGTACCGCCGCGCGCGCTCGATGGCCCGCGCCGCCTCGCCGGCGAGGGCTGACACCACGGGGATCTCCTCCTCGCCCCAGACCAGCTCCTGGCGATGCGAGGTGAGCACGTAGACCCCGATCACCTCGTCCTCGATGATCAGCGGCGCCCCGATGGCGCAGAGGGGGACGCCTCGCCGCAGCTCCAGCACCTGCTCGCGCACCTGCTCGCCCAGGTTGGACTGGGCCATGTGCACGTCGTACGCCGTCGGCCAGAGCATCGGGCGGCTGGCCGAGAAGATACGCCCGGCCAACCCCTCACCGGGGGCGAGCGTGAAATCGAGGTTGTCGGCGTCGAGCGTGCCGACGCCGTCGGGTCCGAGGTAGAGCGACAGCGGCCGCAGCCGATCGGCAACGGCGTCGTAGAGGAGCACGGCCGCGTGAGTGACCATGGGGTAGGACTCGCGGCTGGTCTCGAGGACCGCGCGGGTGACCCCGAGGACGTCGATGGCGGTGCCCACGCGCTCCGCGGTGGCCGCGTGTGCGGAGTTGCGCAGCTTGTCCGATTCGGCGCTGGCCCCGGCGGCCTTCGCCTGGGCGATCACGATCAATTGCAGTGCGGTCATGAAAGCGATCGCAAAGAGGAGTGTCGGGACGTCGCTCTGCAGCCAGTGGAGCCAGACGGCGGCGAATGCACCGTCGACGAGCACTGTCGCCGCCAGCACCGCCCAGGCACGGGCACGCGGCGGCGCGCTGAGCTGAACCGCGGTGAAGAGCAGGACGGTGACCACGTCGAGGCGGTCGAAGTGCCCGGCGGCCAGCCCGACCATCAAGGCGGCGATGACGCCCAGGATCAGGCCGCGCCCGATCACGGCGAGGTCGCCGCCCATCCAGTCGTGACGACTCACCCGGCTCGCCGCGACGGCGTACACGGCCAGTCCGATGCCAAGGCCGATCTCGCCGCCCCGCTGGGCGGCGGGAAGCGACAGCGACAGCAGGCGCGCCAGGGCGGCCGCGAGCGCCAGCACGACCGCAAATCCAGCGGCACGGCGCGACGCAGCCGACGCTCTTCCCACGATGCCCTCTGAGCCATCCCTGCCGCGATTGCGGCATTCAATGAATGCCTATCTTTTCAGACGCGGAGTTGTGGGAGACCTTTCGTTACGGACTCGCGCAGGGCCGCTTGTAGGCTGCTGCCAGGCGTGATAGCGTTGCGCACACGAACTGACGTTCGCAGTCCAACCCGTCGCCGACGCCCCCCACGCATGAGCACCAGTCTTCTCCACATCGCTGATCTGCACCTCGATCGTGCCTTCGCCGGCATGGGCATCCAGGGGGAGCTGGCGATTCGTCGTCGTCTCGGCCTGCGCGAGGCCCTTCGGCGTGCCGGCCGCACCGCCCAGGACCGCGGCTGCACGGCCGTCACCATCGGCGGCGACCTCTATGAGCACGATCGCGCCGGCGCCGACACCGCCCAGTTCCTCGTCGACACGTTCGCGTCCTGGGCGCCGCTGCAGGTGCTGGTGGCGCCCGGCAACCACGATGCCCTCCTGGCCGGCTCGATCTACAGCCGCACCGACTGGCCCGGCAACGTGCACATCTTCGAGAGCAGCGAGCTGCGCCCCCATCACCTTGCCGACGGGCTGACCGTCTGGGGGCTGGCCCACCTCGAGCCGGCCTGGCAGGGCGATCCGCTGGCCTGCCCCCCGCCAGGCGGTGATGACGTCAACCTCGCCCTCTTCCACGGGGCCGAGCTGGGCTCACGGCCGGACGGCAAGTCGATCCACGGCCCGTTCCACGCCGCCGATGTGCGCGAGCGCGGGTTCGCCGCCGCGCTCTGCGGCCATTACCACCGGCGCCGGGTCGACGAAGCCTCGCGACTGCTCTACCCGGGCAGCCCGGAACCACTCACCTTCGATGAGTCCGAACCGCGCGGTCCTGTGCTTGTGACCATCGCCGGCGACGGCGCGGTGTCGTACGAGCCGATCGACGACAACCGGTGGACCGCGCGCACCGCAGTCGCCGATGTCTCCGGCGCGCGCAGCCTCGCCGACGTCGTCGACGCCGCCGCCGCGGCCGCCGCGGTGGCCTGCGCCGGGCTCGACCCCGAGCGAACCATGCTCCGCCTCGACCTGGTCGGGGAGATCGACCAGGCCGTCTCCACCGACAGCTTCACGGTCGAGACGTCGATCCGTGATGGGTCCGGGGCGGCCGGTGTGCGGGTGCGCGACCTCACCAGCCCGGCGCTGAGCGTGGCCGCGATCGCCGGCGACGCGACCGTGCGGGGAGCCTTCGCGCGCGCGCTGGCCGAGGCTGTCGCAGCGGCGGACGAGGCGGAGCGTGCCGTGCTCGACGACGCGCTGCGCTACGGCCTCCAGGCACTCGGCGGCGCCGAGATCGGACTGCGATGAGGCTCGAGCGGCTGGAGATCGGCGGTTTCGGACGCCTGCGCGACGTGGAGATCGACTTCCACCCGCGCATGACCGTGCTGCTCGGCGAGAACGAGTCGGGGAAGTCCACCGTCCACCGCGCGCTGCGCGCAGCGCTGTACGGCCTGGACGTGGGCGGTCCGGGACGGCCGACCGAGCGCAGCGACTGGACGCGCTGGACCCCGTGGAGCGGCGGCGAGTACTCGGTGGTGCTGACCTACGAGCTCGCCGGCGGCCGACGTCTGCGCGTCGCCCGACGGCTCGAGCAGCGCGAGCACACCTGCCAGGTGCACGAGATCGGCGGTGGCGACGTGACCGCCGAGGTGCGCGTCGGCCGGTCGGTGGCGCCGGGACAGTTGCACCTCGGCGTCGACGAGACCGTCTTCTGCGCCAGCGCGTGCGTCGGCGAGGACGGGCTGCGCCTCGGTGCCGGGGACACCCCGACGGCGCGGGCCGCAGTGGTGCAGGAGGCGATCGAACGGCTCGCCGACTCGGGCGACGAGACCACCGCCGCGCAGGCCCTGGCCGCCATCTCGGACGCGACAGCCCGGGTGGGCTCGGAGCGCCGCTCGGGCAGTCCCCTGGGTCGTGCGGTCAACCGACTCCGCCAGCTCGACGTGCAGGTCGACGACGCGCGACGCCGGCTGCGCTCCCTCGCAGCAGAAGAGGAGCGGTTGCGCTCGCTCGAAGGCGACGCGACGCGTGCCGACGAACGCCGAGCCGACGCGGAACGCCGCTGGCTGCTGGGGCGGCTCGCCGCCATCGACGCCCAGCGCGCCGACCTCGAGGCCGTTGACGCCGAGATGGTCCAGGTGGCAGCGGAGATCGAGGGCACCGCCCACCTCGCACGGTTCCCGCTGGAGCACGAGGACCGGGTGGCCGCCCTGGCCGCCGAGGTGCAGGAAACGAAGCGGTGCGCGGACGAGGCGCAGGCCCGGGCAGAGGCCGCCGCCCCCCACCTTGCCGAGGTGAAGCGCCGCCGCGCCGAGATCGCCGCCGGCCTCCGCGCGCTGGGCCGGACCGTGCTGGTCGAGGCCCACGCCCTCGTGGCGGCGTCAGCCCTGGAGCACGACCTGACCGAGACCCTCGCCGGCCGGCGCCGCAGCGACGAGCTGGCCGCGGCCGCCGGCCGTCGCGAAGCACTGCGCCGTGAGATCGCCGCCACCGGCATCGCCGGGACGAGCGCCGCCGGGGTGGAGGCGGCCATGGAGCTGGTCGACACCGCCCGGGGGCCCAGGTCCAGCCGCGTCGCCAAGCTGGTGGCCACGCTCGCACTGCTCGCCGGAGCGGTCACCGCCGCGGTGGCGGCGGCGTCGAAGCACACCGTGACGGCGCTGATCGCCGGCGGCGTGGCGCTGCTGGCGACGCTGGTGGTGCTCGCCGTCGACCGCCTCGTCGCCGGCGATGCCGAGCACGCCCGGCGGCGGCTGGGGCGGCTGTGCCCGGGCGTGGCCGTCGATGCCGAAGGGCTCGAACGTCTCGCCGAGCGGCTGCCGCAGCTCCGCGCCCTGCACCTCGAGCTGCAGCGTGAGGAGCTCCGCATCGAGACGCTTGCCGAGGAGGTGGACACGGCCGAGCTGCGTCTCGGTCAGCTGGCCGAGCTCGCCGCCGCGCTGGCCACCCGTTGCGAGCTCAGCCTGCCCCGGGCTCGCAACGCGCCGCGCGGCGCCGAGGAGGCCGTCCGGGTGGTGCTCGACGCCGTCGCCGGCGCTGCCGGCATCGAACGGCGGCGCGAGGAGCTCAGCGCTGAGGACACCGTCCTCGAGCAGCGTGAGGACGACCTCGATCGCCTGGCCACCGAGTGGGGGGAGCGTGACCGTTCGGCCGCGGCGGCGGTGGCGCAGCTGCGCCGCATCCTGGAGATGGCCGTCGTCGACGCGTCGCTGCCGGTGGCCGAGGCGGTGGCGGCGTTCCGTGCCGGCTGCGTGGGCCGCCGCCGGCACGACCTCGCGGTCCGGCGACTCGCGGAGCTCCGCCGGCACACCTCGCTAGGCGCCGACGTCGCCTCGCTGAGGCGCCTCGCCGCGGACCTCGAGGCCCGGCTCACCGCCCGCGGCGGGGACCCCGCCGAGGTCGCCGTGTCCGAGCCCCTCGATCACTCGCGCCTGCACGACCTGGAGACCGAGGCCGAACACGCCCGCCAGGGGGCGGTCGCCGCCTCGACGGCCGCGGCCTCGCTCCGCGCACGCCTCTGCGAGATGCGCGGCAGCGCGACCTCGCTAGCAGACCTTGAGGACGAGCGCGCCGCCTGCCTGGCCGCGCGCGACCGGGGCCTGCACCAGCTCGCCGCCCTGCGCGCGGCGGCGGAGCTGGTCGAGACCGCGACCAAGAGCATCCATCGCGACCTGGCTCCCCGCCTGGCATCCTCCGTCGCCGAGCGGCTTGCTCTGCTGACCGAGGGCCGCTACTCGGCTGTGAACGTCGACACCGCGCACTTCGAGGTATCGCTGCTTGGTCCCGACCGTCCCGACCTGGTGCCCCTCGAGCTGGCCTCCCACGGCACGCGTGACCAGGTCTCGCTGCTGCTGAGGCTGGCTCTTGCCGAGGTGCTCAGCGACGCCGGTGAGGAGGTGCCGCTGCTGCTCGACGAGCCGCTGCTGAGCGCCGACCCGCAACGGCGCGCCACCGCCCTGCGTTTCCTCTGGAACCTCTCCGCCACCAACCAGGTCGTGCTGAGCACGTCTGACCCCACGCTCGTGGCTGCGCTCGAAGAGGTGTGCGACGACGAGGCACCGGCCGTGCTGACCATGCCCGGGGCCACGGCCACCATCGAGGCGACCGGACGAGCGGTGGCGCGGGTCCGCGTCCTCTAGGACTACAGAAGGGCCGCGATCCGGGCCAGCCCGTCGAGCTCATTCGCGTCCTCGCTGAAGAGCGGGATGCGTGCCGCCTCGACCGACCCGAGCCTCTCGAGGCGGCTGAGCTGGCGCGCATCGCGCTCGGCGATGGCGTGGAACTGGAGCCAGCGCTCGCCGATGGCGCGCAAGGCTTCGGACGGGACGCGGTGGCCGAGCCGCTGGCTGAGCCATGTGGCCAGGCGCTCGTCGTCGGCGAGCGCGGACGCGGTGGCCAGTGCGGTGCGGTCGCGCAGCGAGTCGGGAAGGGTGCGGTTCACCACCACCCCGCGCAGCGGCATGCGGTACTCGCGCAACCGTGAGGTGAAGAACTCGGCTTCGGCGAAGGGGGCCGGTTCCAACGTCGTGACCACCACGAAACCGACCTGCGGGCTGCGCAGCAGCTTGTACACGGCGCGGGCGCGCTGCTGCACGCGGCCGTAGATCTTCTGCAGGTCGCCGACGAACTCGGCGACCTCCGTGAGCACGTCGGCTCCCAGCAGACGGTCGGCCATGCGCAGGAACGGAGCCGCGGCGACGTTGACTGCGTGGAAGCCGAAGAGAGTCGGGCCGGAGAGCCAGCTGAGCAGCTTGGTGCCGACGAAGTCGGTGAGCCGGTTGGGGGCCTCGAGGAAGTCGAGCGCGTTGCGCGAGGGCGGCGTGTCGATGATCAGGGTGTCGTACTCGCCCGCCTCGTGGAGCTCGTACAGCGCCTCCATCGCCATATACTCGTGCGAGCCTACGAACGAATCGCTGATCCCCTTGTAGAAGCGGTTGTTGAGGATGCGCTGCGCGTCCTGGCGGGTCGGCGCCATGCGCGTGACCATGCGATCGAACGTCGACTTCATGTCAAGCATGGCAGCAACCAACTCGCCCTCGACCTCGATCCCGGCGCGTCGCAGCCGGGCGCGCGACACCTTCACCGGTTCGGTGCCGATCTCGCGCAGCCCGAGCGCGGTGGCCAGCCGCCGCGCCGGGTCAACCGTGAGCACGAGGACGCGGCGGTCACTTCTCTGGGCGATGGCGAGCCCCAGCGCGGCGCTGATCGTCGTCTTGCCGACCCCTCCGCTGCCGCAGCAGATGATCACCTCGAGGTTCTCGAGCTGCCCGACCAGCGTGTCGGCGTCGGCGGGTTGGTCGGAGGCGCGCCGCCGCGCGCGCACCGCGCTCATTCGCGGCCTCCGCAGGAATCGCGCAGCGCGTCCGCCACCGCCCGGCTGGTGGCGAGCCCGGTGCGCAGCGCCAAGAGGGGCACCGGCACCACAGGCATGTCGATCTCGGTGCGCAGATGCCGCTCCTGGGCCTGGGCGCTCCGGTACAGCCTCTCGCCCAGCTCGAGGTCGGCGCCGATGTGGGCGACGCCAGGCACCTTGGCGCGCACGTCTGCGTCTGCCGTGGCGAGGTCCGCGAGCACGCGGCGCGCGGCCGCCGGCAACGGCTCGGGGGGCATGCGGTTGAGCACGCACAGACCGACGTGGACGGTGCGTTGCTTGGCAATGGCGCGGCTGAGCTCGATCGTCTCCACCACCGGCATCTCCTCGGGCAGGGCCGTGAGTACCGCGGTGGTGCGCCGCGCGTCGGAGATGACGGAATCGATCCACTCGATCTGGCTGCGGATGAGGCCGCCGCGAACGAGCTCGAGCATGCTGCGCGCCGCTCTCAACTGGGCGAGGATGTGGCCGCTGGCGCTGCAGTCGGCGACGATGAGGTCCCACACCGGCCGTTTGGCCTGGTCGCGCCGCCGTTCCTCGAAGGCGATCTTGCCCGTGACCAGCATGTCCCGCGGCCCTGGCACCGCCGTGGCGATGAAGTCGAACACCTTGGAGAGCGGGGTGATGCGCGCCAGGCGTGGCACCTTGAAGTAGATGCGCAGGTACTCCTGGAAGGACTCCTCGGCGTGGAGGGCGAGCACGCTCACACCCGGTTGCACCAGCTCAGCCTTGAAGCTCGAACCCTTGGAGCCGAGAGCCGCGGCCAGTTCGCCCTTGGCGTCGACCTCGACGCCGAGCACCTCCTTGCCGCGCCGGGCGGCGAGCAGGCACAGTGCTGCCGAGACGGTCGTCTTGCCGGTGCCACCCTTGCCCGCGACGAAGATGATCCGCCGGCTGAGCAGTTCGTCGAGGAGACCGGCCTGTACGGCGGAGGCGGTCTTCCTAGCCGGCAGGACGCGCCGCCTCGAGCACCTCGGCGGCGTGGCCGCCAACCTTGACCGCATGCCACTCGCGCTCGACGGTGCCCCGTTCACCGACGAGGAAGGTGCTGCGCTCGACCCCGTTGTAGGTACGACCGTACATCGACTTCTCGACCCACAGCCCGAGCCCGCCGATGAGCACCTTGTCAGGGTCGCTGATCAGTGGGATGCCGAGGTCACATTTGGCGGCAAAGCGCTCATGGCTGCGCGGTGAGTCCGGCGACACACCGTAGACGTCGAGTCCGGCGGCGCGGAAGTCATCGAGCAGAGCGGTGAACTCCCGCCCCTCGATGGTGCATCCTGGTGTGTCGTCTTTGGGATAGAAGTAGAGGACGGTGCGGTGGCCGAGCAGGTCATCACGGCGGAGCCGGCCGCCACCGCCAAGCTCGAGGTCGAACTCGGGCAGAGCTGTGGTGGCGCCCATTCTTCAGTCACCTCTTGAGAGCGGCCGGCGGCGATCCCAACCAGTCTAGGGTTCCCGCGCTGCGCGGCGGCGCGACAGACATCGCTGCCTATACTCGGCGGCCGATGGGAGCCCGCAGCCCGCGCAGCGACCGCACGGCCGGTTCCAAGGTGGCGCAACGCGAACGGGCCGCCGCCATGGTGCCGGATCTGATCGTCGCGTCCACCCCGCCCGCCGGCGCGCGCCGGACCGTCACCGGGCTGCTGCTGCGCTTCATCTCCTGCGGACTGCTGGCGCTGGGCTTCGGCCTTGCTTGGCGGCTGACGCTGGCGCCGCCGGTGATCGCCCCGGGCTCCGCGTTCGCGGGCATCTTCTCGCTGCTCACCGGCTTCATCGTCGGCGGCATCCTCTGGTACCTGCATGACGCGCGCCGGCGCCGGCAGAACCCGGACTCGGTCAGCGACGAGCGCCTCGTGTTCTCGTTCATCGTCTTCGCGGTGGTGCCGTTCCTGGTCCTGCTGCTGGTCGGCGCGGTCTGGCTGCTCGCCCGCATCATCGGCGGCTAGTTCACGGATCTCCTCGTTGGTGCATCCCTCGGCGGAGGCGAATTCATTTCGTCGGAGCCGAGACCGCTCGCTGGGGGGTGTACGAGGGGGAATGCAGTTCCCCCTTCGCTCGCTGCTGGTCGGCGCGGTCTGGCTGCTCGCCCGCATCATCGGCGGCTAGTTCGCGGATCTCCTCGTTGATGCATCCCTCGGCGGAGGCGAATTCATTTCGCCAGAGCCGAGACCGCTCGCTGGGGGGTGTACGAGGGGGGAACGCAGTTCCCCCTTCGCTCTAGTTCAGGGCAGCGCGGAGGCGGCCGGCGACGTCCTCGACAGCGCCGCGATCCGCTGCGTCTGGAGGCGCGGTATCGAGGTAGTGACGGAGGTCGGCAAGCGCGGCCCCGTTGTGCCCGGTCCGCCAGAGAAGGAGGCCACGGTCGCGACGCTCGGTCGGCTCCTCGGGGAACAGCGCGACGCAGCGATCGGCGGCGCGAACCGCCATGTCCCAGCGCTCCAGCGAGGAGTAGCAGCCACGCAGATTGCGGGACATGCGCGCCAGCATGAGCCGCGCGGTGGCGGGCAGCAGCCACGCAGGTTGCAGCGCGCCGGGGTCGCTGCCGGTGGCGGCCGCGACGAGTCGCTGTGCGGCGGGCTCGTCGAGCACCTCACCGTCGGCGGGCTCGGCGAGCACCCCGTCCACGCGCACGCCGAAGTGGCCGGGGAGCCCGATGCCCTCCACGCTCAGCCCGGCGCGACGGCCGACGGCCATCCACAGGACCGCGCAGCTGATGGGGATTCCCGCCCCGCGCTGCAGCACGAGGTGCAGGTAGTGAGCGCGCGGATCGCCGCCCCCGGAACGGCGGAGGCCGACGCGCTCACGGAGCAGCGCGTGGATGACGCTGATGGCCTCTGATCCGCGTGCGCCATCGAGGCGTTCGCCGAGGTCAGCGGCGAGCGTGTCGATGGCGCGCAGGGCGCCGCCAACGTCCACCTCCGCGCAGTCCTCCGCGGCCAGCCAGAGCGCTCCCTCAGCGATGTCGGCGCGGGGATCTCCGGCGCAGGCCAGGAGCGCTTGGCGAGGGTCCACTTCCATGGGCGCATGATGCGCCGCCAACCCATTCCCTGCGCAATCGTGGCGGGGGAAGTCGAGCACCCGTTGCTAGACTGGCTCGATGCTTCTCGAGGAGATCTCCGGCCCTGACGACCTGCGTGCGCTGGGCAACGCCGATCTCGACCGCCTCTGCACGGAGATCCGCGAGCTCCTGGTCACCGCGGTGGCCCGCACCGGCGGCCACCTTGGTCCCAACCTCGGGGTCGTCGAGCTCACCATCGCGCTGCACCGCGTCTTCGACTCGCCGCGGGATCGCATCGTCTTCGACACCGGGCATCAGGCGTATGTGCACAAGATGCTGACCGGCCGTGCTGACCGCTTCGACACCCTCCGTCAGCACGGCGGCATGAGCGGCTACCCCTCGCGGAGCGAGTCCGAGCACGACATCGTCGAGAACTCGCACGCGTCGACAGGGCTCAGCTACGGGTTGGCCCTGGCTACCGCGCGCGAGCTGCGCGGTGAGGGCGGCAAGGTGATCTGTGTCATCGGCGACGGTGCCCTCACCGGCGGGATGGCCTACGAAGCGCTCAACAACATCGGGCAGCGCCAGCCCGAGCTGATCATCATCCTCAACGACAACGGCCGCTCCTACGCACCGACTGTCGGCGGCATCGCAGAGAACCTCGGCCAGCTGCGCCTGTCGCCGAAGTACGAGCGCGCCAAGGGTGCGGCCGGGCAGACCCTGCGTCAGCTGCCGGTCTTCGGCGAGTCCGCGTATGGCGCCGCCAAGCGCATGAAGGATTCACTGAAGCAGCTGGTCAGCCCCATCTCCATCTTCGAGACGCTGGGGCTGAAGTACGGCGGCCCGATCGACGGCCATGACATCCGCGCGCTCGAGAAGGCGATGCGCGACGCGTCGGCGTTCAAAGGGCCGGTGGTCATCCACGTGGTCACCGACAAGGGCCATGGGTACGCGCCCGCGGTCGGCGACGAGGTTGACAAGTTCCACGGGGTGTCGAGCTTCGACCCCAGCAGCGGAGCGTTCTCGACCAAGCCGGCGGCGTGGACCGACGTGTTCAGCGAGGCGCTGCTCGAGGCCGCCGAGGCCGACGACCGCATCGTCGCGATCACCGCCGCGATGGCGTCGTCGACGGGCCTCCTGGCCTTCGCCGAGCGGTTCCCTGAGCGCTTCTTCGACGTCGGCATCGCCGAGCAGCACGCGGTGACCTTCGCGGCCGGGCTCGCCATGCAAGGCCTGCGGCCGGTCGTGTGCATCTACTCGACGTTCCTGCAGCGCGCTTTCGACCAGGTGACGTGTGACGTCGCCCTGCACAAGCTGCCGGTCACCTTCGTGCTCGACCGCGCCGGCATCACCGGCGACGACGGTGCCTCGCACCACGGCATGCTCGACCTCGCTTACCTGCGGCTCATCCCGGGGATGACGGTCAGCGCGCCCAGCTCGCCCGACGAGCTGCGCCGGCTCTTCGCCACCGCGATCGCGCATGACGGCCCCTTCGCCATCCGCTATCCACGCGGCAGCGCGCCGTCTGTGGGATCCGCTCCGCTGCGTCCGCTCCCGATCGGCTCCATGTCCGTGCTCCGTGAGGGCGCGGACGTCGCCCTTCTCGCGGTTGGCAAGATGGTCGGTGTGGCCGGGGAGGCAGCGGACACACTGCAGGGCGAGGGCATCCACTGCACCGTGGTCGACGGGCGCTTCGTCAAGCCCCTGGATGCCTGCATCCCCGCGCTCGCGGCCCGGCACCGCGCCGTGCTGACCATCGAGGACGGCACCACCATCGGTGGCTTCGGCGACGCGGTGCTCGAGGCGCTTGCAGAGGCGGGCGTCACCGTGCCGACGCGCCGGCTCGGACTGCCCGACAGCTTCATCGAGCACGGCGCCCAGCCACTGCTGCTGCACAAACTCGGGCTCGATGCCAGCGGCGTCGCGGAGGCTGCGCGCGAGCTGCTCCGCACCCACAGGCCCAGCGTTCTCGCCGGTTAGCCCGCCGCCTCGGCCAGGGCCGCGCGCAGGGGACCACCGAGCTCAGCGGGGATGACCTGCTCCACGACGACCTCATCGCAGCTCACCCACCGTGCCGCGTCGTGCAACGCCTGCGCCATGGGCACGACGGCTGCCGCGTCCATCGACACCCGCCGTGCACGCAGCACGCTGCCATCCCGTTTGGGGTCCACGCGTCCCGCCAGCCTTCCGCCCGCGAGCAGCGGCATGACGAAATAGCCGTGCTCGCGCTGGGCGGCCGGGGTGTAGGCCTCGAGCCTGTGGCGGAAGCCGAAGAGCCGCTCGGTGCGGGGCCGGTGCCAGATCAGCGAGTCGAAGGGAGAGAGCAGTACGGGGCGATGCCGGACACGGGCGGGGCCGCTCAGGGCCATGGGGTGTGCCCAGGCACGCCTGCCCCAGCCGCGAACACTGACAGGAGTCAGGCCGGCTGCTTCGGCGGCCGCCCGCATGGCGGCAACCGGCATCCGAAAGGAGGCGGCGAGGTCGTCATCGGTGGCCACGCCCGTGTGCGAAGCGGCGAGCGCGACCAACTCGGTGAAACACGCGGCATCGTCGAGGTCGACCCCGAAGAGCGACTGCGGGACCGCGTCTTCGCTGAGGCGGTAGACGCGGCGAAAACCCCGCCGCTCGGTGCAGACCACGTCGCCGCGGGCAAGCAGCTGCTCCACCGCTTGCTTGACTGGGCTCCACTCCCACCATCCGGGCGTGATGCGCGCCCCGCCGAGATCGGCGATGGTGACCGCGCCATGGTCGCGAACCTGGGCAAGGATCTCCTGCTGCTCCGCGGTGCGTGCGTAGCGCTGCATGTAGCGGCGCCGGCGCCACGCGAACAGCGGCCACAGCTCGAGCGGCAGAACGCACGCTGCGTGTGCCCAGTACTCGAACGTCGTGCCCCGTCCCCACCACGCCCGCGCGATATCTGTGCGACTGACAGGCCCGAGGCGCGAGAACGCGACCAGCTCATGGGAGCGGGCGATGACCGAGATGGTGTCGATCTGGATCGCACTCAGCTCGCGCAGGAGCCGCAGCGGATCGCGGTGGCGGCGCCCTCTCAGCCTCTGGGCGGTGATGGCCACAGCGCGCGCGTCGGCGTTTGTCAGCTCCACGGCCACCAAGCCACTCTGCCAGAACGATGGTTGGCGCTACCGTACGCGCATGAGCGAAACCATCGACCCGTCGGGTGCGTCGCCGCGGGACGAGCTCAGGTCCGTCCTCGAGGAGAAGCGGTCGGAATTGCTCAGCAGGATCGAGCAGTTCGGCGCCAGTCCGACGGAGATGTCGAATCTCAACTTCGGCAAGAGGATCGGCGACGGGACCACGTACGCCGTGGAGCGGATGACCGGCGCGTACCAGGCGCGGACGTTGTATGAGACCGTCAAGGAGATCGACCAGGCGCTGGCGCGCCTCGATGCCGGCGCGTACGGCCTGTGTGAGGTGTGCGGCGGGCCGATTCCCGGCGAGAGGTTGCGCGCCATCCCGTGGGCAGCACTCTGCGTGCCCTGCAGCGGGAGCCTCGTGCGCGCCGGCGCAAGAAGGTGACGAGCGCTAGCGCGCCGGTGAGTACGCTCCGCGCCTTCGCGTGATGTCTGCCATGTGAGCCGGTCGCGGTTCGCCGCCACTCGGTGCAGGCACGGCCGCGGCATCCTCGTACACGATCAGCATCTGGGTGAGGGCGTCAGCCCAATCGGCGTCCTTGTCGGTCTGCCCTTCTGCCGTCGAGGCGTCGACGAGGCCGCCGTAGGACATCAGCGCCGGCGGATCGAGCAGATCGGTCGGAGTTGCCATGACCTGGCCCTTCACGTGTGCATTTGCTGGATCAGCTCCCACCCTACGGACGCACCGGGCAGAGATGCAAGCCCGCCGCACGCGTCAAAGGGGGCGAAGGGGGATCTGCGTTCCCCCTCCTCCGCTAGGCGTCGTGCGGCCACGCCTTCGCCGCCGTCGCTCCGTCGGGGCGAGACATCCGCCTCGTCCCTCCTCCGCTAGGCGTCGTAATAGAGAAAGAACTCGTAGGGGTGCGGTCGCAGCGCGATCGGATCGACCTCGCTCTCACGCTTGTAGGCGATGTAGGTGTCGAGCAGGTCCTGGGTGAACACCCCGCCGCGGAGCAGGAACTCCTGGTCGTTCTCCAGTGCGTCGAGCACCTCGGAGAGCGAACCGGGAAGGTCGCGTACGCGTTCGGCCTCGCGTCCCTCGAGCTCGTACAGGTCCGCATCGACCGGCACGGGTGGCTCGATCTTGTTCTGGATACCGTCGAGACCCGCCATCAACATCGCCGAGAAGGCCAGGTATGGGTTGCACATCGGGTCTGGCGAACGGAACTCGAGCCGGCGCGCCGCGGGCTTGTCGCTGTACGTGGGAATGCGCACGCACGCGCTGCGGTTGCGCGCGCTGTACGCCAGCTTGATGGGCGCCTCGTACCCGGGAACCAGGCGCCGATAGCTGTTGGTGGTGGGCGCCGCGAACGCGAGGACTGCCGGCGCGTGCTTGAGCAGGCCGCCGATGTAAAAGCGGGCGGTATCGCTCAGCAGCGCGTAGCCCTCGGCATCGTAGAAGAGCGGCGAGTCACCGTTCCACAGTGACTGGTGGGTGTGCATGCCACTGCCGTTGTCACCGAAGAGCGGCTTGGGCATGAAGGTGGCCGTGTAGCCCTCGCGGTTGCACACGCTCTTGACGATGTACTTGTACTGGAGGACCTTGTCCGCCATCGTCACCAGCGTGTCGAAGCGCATGTCGATCTCCGCCTGACCGGCGGTGCCGACCTCGTGGTGGTGCACCTCGATGTCGATGCCCGATTCGATCATGGCGAGGACGATCCGGCTGCGCAGGTCCTGCTGCTTGTCCACCGGCGGCACTGGGAAGTAGCCGCTCTTCAGCTTGGGCCGGTAGCCAAGGTTGGCGGTGCCGTTCTGGCCGGTGTTCCAGACCCCCTCGTCGGAATCGATGAAGTAGTAGCCCTCATGGGTGTTCTGGTCATAGCGAATCGAGTTGAAGATGTAGAACTCAGCCTCCGGGCCCCAGTAGGAGGTTTCGGCGATGCCCGACTGGCGCAGGTACTCCTCCGCCTTGCGCGCCACGAAACGCGGGTCGCGGCTGTAAGGCTTGCGCGTCAGCGGGTCGGCGATGTCGCAGACCACGACGAGCGTGGGCACCTCCAGGATGGGGTCGAGGAACGTGCGTGAGGGATCCGGGAAGAGGAGCATGTCGCTCTCGTGGATCTTCTGAAAGCCGCGGATGCTCGACCCGTCGAAGCCGATTCCGTCGGTGAAGACTGACTCGGTCAGCTCGCTGACGGGCACGCTGAAGTGCTGCCACGTTCCGGGGAGATCGGTGAAGCGGAAGTCCACCATCAGGGCGCCGACCTCCTTGGCGCGTTCGATGACCTGCTTGGGGGTTGGCGATGAGACCGCGGTCGGGGACATGGTGGGCTGCACCTCTCCTGTGAACATTGCGGCTACCGACTCGTCGATCGCCATGCGCTTCTCCCTCATTGGTCGTTTTCCTGGCCACGCGGGGACCGGGCACGCAGGCGTGGCCAGATTGTCGGGCTTCAGGCTAGCCCTGCGAATGGGGAGGGACTATGGACAGCACACCCCACCGCCGCCCTCCTCACCTTGTGTGCAGCGCACAAAGAGGCAGCGTCCGAGATCAGGCGGGCGGCTTGATCCCATCGACCTGCTCGCGGGCCGCCACCTTGTCCTTGAAGTAGATCTTGTTGATCTGGGTGAAGGGCACTTGGGGCGCCGGGACGTCCTCCTCGGCATAGATGGCGTCCACCGGGCAGGGATCGACGCAGGCCCCGCAGTCGATGCACTCGTCGGGGTCGATGAAGACCATGCGGTCCTCGTCCACCTCGTGGATGCAGTCCACCGGGCACACCTCGATGCACGACTTGTCCTTGAGGTCGATGCAGGTCTCGGTGACAACGTACGTCATACGCGGCGAGTCTAGCCCCTCGGGTCAGCAACCCGACCTCGGGGCTCGGGCGAACGGTGTTCGCATCCAATAGCAGTCAGCGCAGGCGACTTCACGTCGCCGGAGCTGACATCCGCTCAGCTGGGGGGTGCCCGAGGGGGGAACGCTGAGTTCCCCCCTCGCCCTCAGTGTCCCCAGTGCTCCGGCTCGAGGTGGCGGACGATGGCGTCGCCCCGCTCCCCGCTGCGGATCCGTACCGCGTCGTCGACCGGGATGACGAAGATCTTCCCGTCGCCGACCTCGCCGGTCCGGGCCGCGCCGCTGATGGCGTTGACCACTCCTTCGACCAGTGAGTCGCCCACCACGGCCTCGACCTTGATCTTCCGCTGCAGGGAGATGTTCGCCCTGGCTCCGCGGTAGGTCTCCGTGTAGCCGCGCTGGGCGCCGCAGCCCATCACCTCGGTGACGGTGAGCCCGGACGTGCCCAGCCCGTCCATGGCGTCCTGCACAGCCTGCAGCTTCTCCGGCCTGATGACCGCCTCGACCTTCTTCACGATGGCACTCCGTCTGGGGTGTGGGCCAGCGCGCCGTTCTCAACCCGTTCCCGTTCAGCGGTGGTGGGGACCAGTGAGCCGACCAGCCGCCGTGCCGGCTCGCCGACGGCGTCCGGGTGAATATACGCGCCGCCCGGCACCGGCATGAACTGCTCCGGGTAGCCCCACATGCCGTGCTCGCTGATGTCGAGCCCGTCGATCTCGTGCTGCGCGCTGACGCGCAGGCCGACGGTCTTCTTGATGATCCAGAAGAGGCCGTAACTGAGCGTGAAGACCGTCACGAATGCCGCGCCGACGGCGGCGGCCTGGGCGCCCAGCTGCCGGAAGCTGCCCGTGTAGAACAGCCCGCCCTGGCCGACTCCGTTGAATGTGGCGAGCGCCGGGTCGGTGAAGAGGCCGCAGGAGAGTGTGCCCCAGACGCCGGCCAGGCCGTGGGCACTGAGCGCACCGACGGGGTCGTCGATCCACTTGTCGATGGCGATGACGCCGAACACCACGATCACGCCGGCGACCGCGCCGATGATGATCGCGGCCCACGGCTGCACGTACCCGCTCGGGGCGGTGATGGCGACCAGGGCGGCAATCGCGCCGTTGCCGATCATGCCCACGTCAAGCGCCTTCTGGAGCCGGTAGATGGTGAACATCGCGGCCAGCGCGCCCGCCGCCGCGGCGAGGTTGGTGGTGATGACGACATCGGCGAAGTGCAGGTTGGTGGCGTTGAGTGTCGAGCCGGGGTTGAAGCCGAACCAGCCGAACCACAGGATGATCACGCCGAGCTGGGCCAGCGGCATGTTGTGCCCGGGGATGGCGTTGGGCTTGCCGTCACGCGAGTACTTGCCGATGCGCGCGCCGAGCAGGAGAAGGCCGGCGAACCCCGCCGTGGCCCCGGTCAGGTGGACGACCGTCGAACCGGCGAAGTCCTGCGCCCCCAGCGTGGTCATCAGCCAGCCACCACCGAAGAGCCAGTGGCTGATCAATGGGTAGATGAAGCCGGCGAACGGCACCGCGAAGAGGATGTAGACGATGAACTTGGTGCGCTCGAGCATGGTGCCCCAGACGATCGCCAGCGACACCGCGCAGAAGACGAACTCGAAGAAGAACTTGGCCGCGGCTGGTGCCGTGGAGGCTGCGAGCGCGGGCAGCGCCATCGTCGAGCCCGGGTGGAAGGAGGGGGCGAAGCCCGTGAAACCGATCAGGCTGTTGGTGAAGCCCGTGGCCGCGCCGAAGGCGAAGGCGAAGCCGCAGATCCAGTAGACGATCGAGCTGATGCTGAGGTTGACGATGACCTTGGCGACGACCGTGCCCACGTTCTTCATGCGTGTGAAGCCGACCTCGAGCATGGCGAAGCCGGCCTGCATGAAGAGCACCAGCACGGCGGCGACGATCACCCACACCGTGTCGGCGGCCACACCGGCTGCCTGGGTCGCCGTGTTGTCAGCGGCGGCCTGGGCGGTCACGGGCAGCGCGGCAAGGGCGGCGGCGCCCGCGACGGCGACTCGGAAGCGGGTTCGGGCAAGCAACGGTGTTCTCCTTGCGCGGCTGGTGGCTGCGGCCAGCCTAGGAGGACGGCGAGCCGCCTTCGATGCGCGCGCCGCCCCAACTTGTGGCTCGCTGAGTTGTGCGCCGTGCACGAAGCGAGGTGGGCTACGCTGTCGCGCTCCCCGCCGGCATCGGGTGCGGCATGACCTCGCGGATGCGCAGGCAGAGATGGAGGTTGAGACGGGTGGCGGGGTCGTCGAGGCGGAGCCCGCCGATCTCTTCGATCCGGCGCAGCCGGTACAGGACGGTGTTGCGGTGGACGTGGAGGCGCTGCGCGGTGTCCGTCGGCGAGCCGTGGCACTGGAAGAAGGCGTCGAGCGTCTCCATCAGCCCCGCCCCGGTTCTCTCGTCATAGGCGACCAGCGGGCCCGCGCTCTGGCGATAGAAGTCTTCCATCTCCGAGTGCTGGGTCATGGCCACGAGCAGGCGGTGCAACCCCAGGTCGGCGAACGTCGCCACGGCGGGCTGTTTCTGCAGACGGGCGCTGATGCGCAGGGCGTGCTCGGCCTCGCGGTGTGACTGGCGGACCCCCTGCGGGCCGCTGCGAGCGCGACCCACTCCGACCACGACCTCGCCACGCACGGCCACGGCGCAGTCGGCGAGCAGCGTCTGGGCGACGAGCGCGCTGCGCTCGCCCGGTTCCGCGGATTCCGGCACCAGCGCGCAGACGCTGTTGTCGTGGGCGGTCAGCAGCGAGGTGGGCGCGCTGCGGGCCAGGCAGCGCCGCGCGGCGACCGTCAGCGTCTCCACCGGCGTGCCCGCGTTCTGGCCACGAACGACGAGAACGCTGTAGGGCTCGTTGAGCTGGAACCCGAGCCGGTGGGCGCGCTCACTGACACCCGCGTCCGACCCGAACGAGCCCTCCAGGAGTGCGGCGAGCAGCTCGCCCTCGAGGTCGTCACGGGCGCGCAGCACGGCGCGTTCGCGGTCCAGCTCGATGGCGCACGCCGACGCGCCGCGGGCCACGGCGGCGCGCTCGAGCTGGCCGAGGTGGTGCTCCTCGCCGATCAGCGAGACGAACCCGTGGACTCCATCACGCCCCGGGATGGGCGCGACCAGGCGGCTGCGCCCGCGCGGCAGGCCGAACTCGCCGACCGGCGGGTCGGCGGCGGGCACGCTTTGGCCGGCGACCCAGCGGAGCATCTCCTCACCGTTGCCGAGCGCGTCGCGGACGGACGCGGGCAGCTCGTCGGAGACACTGCGTAGGCGTCCAGCCGCGTCGTGCCAGGCAACGACGCGGCCGGTCACCTCACCGAGCCGCGCGACGATGGCATCGGTCCCGGCGCCCCCCAGGGCCAGCTGCATGAGCTCCATCTGGAGCATCTGCGCCTGCTCGTGAAGGATGGTGCGCTGCTCGACGATGTAGCGGACCACGGACTGCTGCATCTCGCTGACGTGCGAGCCGTCGGGGAGACGGAGCAGCGGCATGATCAAGCGCTCGGCCACGCCAAGGCTGGCCGGCGACGCGTCGCCGACGACCGCCACAGCCACCCCTCCCTTCTCGGCGAGGCCGTTCATCACGTCGGCGAGGTCGAGGCGCGCGTCGAGGAGGCGGATCGACGCCACCGGCACCAGCGCGATCTCGCCGCCCTTGATGGACTCGAAGGCCGGCGCCCGGGTGCGCAGGGTGGTGGCCCATTCGACGCGCCGGTCGAGCCCGGCACCGCCGCCGAGCAGCTCGGTGCCGTCAGGCAGAGCGCCGCGCCAGACGTCGCGCACGGTGATCAGCGCCGTCTCCACGGGTCAGCCTCTCTCCAGGTAGCGCTCCAGCTCCCACCCGGTAACCTGGCCACGGTACTCACGCCACTCCGCGCGCTTGGCGTCGAGGAACCGGTCGGTGAGGTTGTCGCCAAGGGCGTCGCGGACCACGTCGTCGTCCGCGCACGCGTCGACCGCATCCTTGAGGTTGTCGGGGAGCACACCGACGTTGCGGCGTTCCAGCTCCACCTCGTCGAAGCCGTACAGCGCCTCCTCGACCGGCGGCGGCAGCGGCAGCCGCCGTTCCACGCCGTCGAGGCCGCAGCGCAGCATCACCGCGAACGCGAGATAGGGATTGCACGAGGGGTCGGGGCTGCGCAGCTCCACCCGGGCTGCCTCTGGCCGCGACACGTGTGGGACACGAATGAGCGCGCCCCGATTGGTGCGGGCCCAGGAGAGGAAGATCGGCGCCTCGAGCCCGCGCACCAATCGCTTGTAGGAGTTGACCAGCGGGGCGAGCACCAGGCACATCCCGGCGGCGTGGTGCAGCTGGCCGGCGATGAAATGCTTGGCGACGTCGCTGAGGCCGTAGTCGTCGGCGCCGGAGAAGGCGTTGCCGCCGCCACCGGTTCTTCCAAGGCTCTGGTGCACGTGCATCCCGCTGCCCGGCTGATCGTTGAACGGCTTGGGCATGAAGCTGGCGATCACTCCGGAGCGCTGCGCCACGGCCTCGAGCGCGAGCCGGAACGTCACCACCGCGTCGGCGGCGGCGAGGGCCTCGCCGGCGGCGAGGTCGACCTCGTGCTGGCCGGGAGCGACCTCATGGTGCGCGCTGTTGATCTCGACCCCGACCAGCGCGGCGGCGGCCAGCATCGCCTGGCGGAGGTCGGTCGCCCCGCCGCCGGTGACGTCGAAATAGCCGGCCGAGTCGCCGGCGAGCGCCTGGGGGACGCCGTCGGCGTCACGCTGGAGGAGGAAGAACTCGATCTCCGGCCCCACCCTGTACTCGTAGCCGAGCTCGGTGGCATGGTCGATCGCCCTCTTCAGGGCGCCCCGGGGGTCGCCGCTGTAGGGCTCGCCGTCGGGGGTGCGCGCCCAGCAGATCAGGCGCGCGGTGGGCTCGGCGGTCCACGGCAGGACCTGGAGGGTATCCGGGTCGGGCACCAGGTACATGTCGCTCTCGGCGGTGCGGGTGAAGCCCTCGACCGAGCTGCCGTCGAACCAGACCCCGTGCTCGAGGGCCGCGTCCAGCCCGGCGGCGGGGATGGTCACCGTCTTCACGGTGCCGAGCACGTCGCTGAACTGCAGGTGCACATGGCGCACGCCCGCCTCGGCGATGCGTGTGGTGAGCCGGTGCTCGCCACCGGTGCCCGTGGCGATCGATCGGGGGCTCATCAGGCGTTCCTCCTAGGGCGGGATGCACAAAAGTCGACGCCAAGGGCATGATAGCGAGCCGCGGCTGCGATTCTCACACCGAATGGGCCTCTGTGGCTTGTGCACTGCGCCCTGACGGAGCGGCCGGGCAAGACCTTAGACGGCCGCTTCTACCGGCGCCTGCGGCACACCCACGCGCCTGCTCGCGCAGATCTGCGCGAACACGGCCGCGCTGGGCTTGGGCGTGCGTTCCTGCGTGCCGCGATCGACGGCCAGCAGGCCGAACCGCTTCGAGTACCCCTCCGCCCATTCGAAGTTGTCCATCGCCGTCCAGTGCAGGTAGCCGCGGACGTCGGCTCCCGCGGCGATCGCCGCGCCGACGGCGCTGAGGTGATCGACGATGAACTGGGCGCGCAGCTCGTCGTGGTCGTCGGCGACGCCGTTCTCGGTGATCAGGATGGGCAGACGGAAGTCTTCCCAGAGGTTCTCGATGGCACGGCGGAGGGCGTCCGGGTCGATCGTCCAGCCGAACGCAGACAGCGGCACCCCGCTGGGGACGACGTTCTCGGCGAACAGCTCGCGGGGGCGGCGGGGGCTGAAGCGGACCCGTTCCTCGCAATAGAAGTTGAGCCCCAGGTAATCGAGTGAGCCGCGCAGCCCGGGCACCACCTGACTGTGACCCACAGGGGGAAGAAGCCGACCGGTCGTGCACGCCCGCAGGAACCAGCGGTTGAAGATGGCGTTGGGCAGGACGGCGACGGCGCGGTGAATCGGTGAGCGCGGGTTGAGCGGGCGCAGCGGCCTCTCGTGGTGGGCGATGGAGACCGCGGCATCCCACCCGTGTGCGTGCGCCACGCGGTGCAGCGCGGTGTACCCCGCCGCGTGCATCCGCGCCATCCCGGCCAGCGCATCCAAGAAGCCGCCCATCGACGGCTCGAGCGGCGGCCACTCCCCATACAGGTACCCGAAGACAGCGAGAACTGTGGGCTCGTTGATGGTGATCCACCAGCGCACGTCGGCCCCGATCGCCTCCGCACAGACGGCGGCAAAGCGCGCGAAGCGGTGTGGCGCGTCGCTGCTGCACACCCCGCCCCGGTCGGCGAGCCACACCGGCAGCGTGAAGTGGTGCAGGGTCACAACTGGTTCCATCCGGAGGGAGCGACAGGTGCGCACCACGTCAGCGTAGTGGCGCAGCTCGTCAGCGTCGAAGACACCGTCGCGGGGTTCCACGCGCGACCACTCGATGGAGAAACGGTGGGCACTGTGGTGCATGTCTGCGAGCTCGCGGAGGTCGTCGCGGTAGCGTGCGTGGTGATCGCAGGCGATCCCGGAGACGCTGCCGTCCTTGATCCGCTCCGGGTGCTCGCGCTCCATCCGTGTCCAGTCGTTGTCGAGGTTTCCCTCGACCTGGTGGGCGGCGGTGGCGCAACCGAGCAGGAAGTCCCCGGGGAGTTGGTGGATCACGCGCGCAGTATGCCCGGCTGATTCTGCACGGCCGATAATGCCGCCATGGACGCTGGGGACACGGCACGACGCCGCGAGCGGGTGCCGGGCACCGTCACCCTGGTCACCGAGACGCCCATCGAGATGCCGCTGTCCGCGGCAGGCGGCCAGAGCTCTCTGGCGGAGCAGCTCGAGGAGCGTCCCTGGCTGGTCGCGGTCGGCATCCTCGGCCTGCTCGGCTTCTTCCTGGTGCGGCGCCGCCACCACCGCTGATCGCGGCGGCGAGCGTCAGAGCCGCCTGGTGGGACGGCGCGCCGCCGGTCGGGGCGCGCGGGCGCCGGCCGGCAC
>NZ_JAEKNS010000073.1:0-3258 GCF_016464765.1 Candidatus Aeolococcus gillhamiae
CCGGCCCGCTTTCTGCGTCGTGTTGCTGAGGTTATTCGACCCTCGTCGTCGTGCTGCCGGGAGGCGCCACGGTCGTGCTGCTGTTGCCGCCGCGACGGCCGCCGCCGAACCCGCCCCACGAAGACCAGAAGAACATCGAGACGAGAATCCCGAGGATGCCCACGACGAGCAGGATGAGCCCGATGGTGTGCAGGTTCACCCCAGAGCCGGTGGTGTCGATGCTGATGGCGAAGGCCATCACCGCCCCGACCGCTGTCAGGAAAATCCCTACTCCAAGTCCCATGGCTTATAGCCTCCTTTGCGGGGTGCGATATAGCACCATCGAGACTATAACATTAGATCCTGACATTTGGTTACGTTTGGAACATTCTGGTACCTGTCACCACGGAGCGATTGCGTGTCCTTCTCCTCGCTGCCGTTCCTAATCGTCGTCTTCCTGGCCGCCGCGACGGCCATCTGGTTCGCCGGGATCCAGCTCTCCCGCTGCACCGGCGAGGTCGACGCCCGCTTCGGCCTGGGCTCGGCCTTGGGCGGGCTGATCATCCTCGCCGTGGCCACCAACCTTCCTGAGATCGCCATCGTCTCGACTGCGGCGGTCAACCACAACTTCGACATAGCCACCGGCAACCTCCTCGGCGGCATCTCCATCCAGACCGTCGTCCTGGTCGCGCTCGACGGCTTCGGGGTGCGGCAGCGACCTCTGACCAACGCCACCAACTCGCTGGTCCAGGTGCTCGAGGGCACGCTGGTCATCTCCCTGTTGGCGGTGGCCATCATGGCGACGCTGATCCCCTCGTCGGTGGTGCACTTCGGGATCGACCCCTCCGCGCTGCTGATCGTCATGCTCTGGCTGGGCGGCCTCTACCTCGTGCGCAGGAGCGGTGGTTCGCTCCCGTGGAGGAGGCAGGACCAGGCGGCGGGGGCCGCCCCGTCGGAGCCGGCCAAAGGCGGCGCCGGCGCGCAGCGCTCGATCGCGATCACGTTCGCCATCCTCGGCGCCGCCGCGCTGGTGACGCTCCTCGCCGGCGTGGTGCTCGAGGAGTCGGGCAGCCGCATCGCCGACAGGCTCGGCATCAACGGCGTCATCTTCGGGGGCACCTTCCTGGCCGCCGCCACGGCCCTGCCCGAGCTGTCGACCGGCCTCGCCTCGGTCCGGGCCAAGAACTTCGAGCTGGCCGTCAGCGACATCTTCGGCGGCAACGCCTTCCTGCCGGTCCTCTTCTTCCCGGCCACGCTGCTCGCCGGCCAGAGCGTTCTGGGTAAGGCGAAGAACAGCGACGTGCTGCTCGCCGCGCTCGGCATCCTGCTCACCACGGTCTACATCGGCGGCCTGGTCTTCCGACCCAAGCGCCAGTACGGTCGCCTCGGCCCGGACTCGATCGCGGTGGTGGTGCTCTACGCGCTCGGCGTGGTCGCGCTCATCCTGGTCAGTCGGTAGCCGGCCTCAGGCCGAGGCGGCGACCTCCCGGACCTCGTTGGAGATGAGCTTGATTGGAGGCTCGATCTTCTGCATCTGAATGGCGCCCTCGGCCTGCTCCTTGGTCTCGAAGACGATGAAGCTGAGCCCCTCGCGGCCGGTGGGAGGCGACAGGAAGTACGCCGCAACCAAACCAGGAGCGTGCTTGAGCATCGGGATGACGTTGGTCTCCAACTCCTGGCGTCCGTGCTCGATCGTCTCGCCCTCAGGCAGCTCCACCTTGGTCACCACCGCAAACTTCGACATGTCCATCTCCTCCAAAACCCGGTCCGAGCCCGGATCGTAGGCCACCGGGCGGGCGGTTGTGGCGCTGCGCAGTTGCCATCGCGCCCGACCCGCCGTCGTCAGAGAAGGGCGGCGATCATCGCGACGGCGATGAAGCGGCCGTAGCGCTCCGGCGGCCATCCCCGGCGCTGCACCAGCAGCTCGCAGAGCTCGGCGGAGCTGTACGTCCACAGCACGTCGGTTGCCGCCGCCAGCGTGACCCCGGCGCGAAGGTGACCGCCGGCACGCAGCCGGCGTGCGTTGGCGCTCATGCGGCGCAGGCGCTCGCCGTCCAGCTCATCGAGGAGCGCACGCGCCTCGGGGTCCGTCCCGGCCGCTGCTCGGATCAGCAGCAGGAGGGGGGTGGCCCGCGGCGCGATCTCCGCTGTGAACGCTCCCCAGCCGCGGATGACCGCACGCGGGTCGCGCTCGCGAGCCTGCAGCTCATCGGACCGTCGCTCCGCTGCGACCGGGCCGACGCCCTCGAGCGCTGCGTGCCACAACGCGCGCACCAGCCCCGGCTTGCCGCCGAACGCCTTGTAGATGGTGTCGACCGACACGCCGGCGTCAGCGGCGACCGTCGCGATGGTCGTGGCCGCGTAGCCGTCGGCGAGGAAGCGCCGCTCCGCCGCGGCGATGACGGCGGCCCGCCTCCTGGTCGCTTCCTCGCGTCGCCGGCTGGCGTCGTACGTGCGCCGCTTGACTCCCAGCCCCGCGGTGCTCATAGTCACGATATTGATTCTAGCAAACTGGAACGAAATACTCAGAGGCGAACCGATGGCTGCACAGACCCAGGACATGGTGGACCGGCTGCTTGCCGCGACCAACGCGCACGACCTCGAGGCGTTGGTCGGCTGCTTCGCAGCCGACTACAGGAACGAGACGCCGGTGCACCCAGCGCGCAACTTCACCGGCCGTGACCAGCTGCGCCGCAACTGGGAGCAGATCTTCGGCTTCGTGCCGGACCTCCATGCCGAGATCACGCGCTCGGCAGTCGACGGCGACACCGCCTGGACGGAGTGGGAGATGACCGGCACGCGGCGCGATGGCACTCCCCACCGCATGCGCGGCATCGTCATCTTCACCGTCGGCGATGGCGTCGCCCAGGCGGCGCGCTTTTTCCTCGAGCCCGTCGACGACGGCGCCGCCACCGTCGACGAGGCGGTGCGCGCCCAGGTGGTGCGGGGATGATCCTCGTTGCCGGCGGCTCCGGCAGGCTCGGCACGCTCGTGGTGCGCCGCCTGGCTCGGGACGGACACGACGTCCGCGTCCTCACCCGCGATCCCGCCCGTGCGCAGCACCTCAGCGACGTTGCCGAGGTCGTTGTCGGCGATGTCCGCGATCCATCCACACTGCCCGGGGCGCTGCACGGCGTCACCACCGTCGTCTCCGCCGTGCACGGCTTCGACGGTCCCGGCGGCGTGACCCCGGCGTCCGTCGACCGCGACGGCAACGCCCGCCTCATCGACGCCGCAGCCGCGGCCGGCGCCGACGTCGTGTTGGTCTCGATCGTCGGC
>NZ_JAEKNS010000160.1:0-4659 GCF_016464765.1 Candidatus Aeolococcus gillhamiae
GCGATGGCCCGCGCACGTGCCTGCAGCGCCTCGCTGTCGACGCGAAGCGCTGCCGCGGTCGGCGTTGCCGGTCCCGCCAGCGTCGCCTCCAGCGCGGCAAGGGTCAGCTTGTCGACGCGCAGCGCCCGCGCCATCGGGTGGCGGCGCAGCCTGGTCACGATCTCGGCGTCGCCCGCGATGATGCCGGCCTGCGGGCCCCCGAGGAGCTTGTCGCCGCTGGCCGTCACCACGTGCGCGCCGGCCTGGAGCGCGGCGCTGATGTCGGGCTCGTCGGGAAGCAGGGGATTCGCGCTGAGCAGACCGGAGCCGACGTCGACGATGAGCGGCACCCCGAGATCGGCGAGCGCGGACACGCTAACCGACGCGGTGAAACCGGCCACGCGGAAGTTGGAAGGGTGCACCTTGAGCACACAGCCGGTGCGCTCGCCGATCGCCGCCTCGTAGTCGCCGCGGACGGTCCGATTGGTGGTGCCGACCTCGCGCACCGTCGCGCCGGTGGACGCCACGAGGTCCGGCAGGCGGAACCCGTCGCCGATCTCCACCATCTCGCCCCGGCTCCACACGACCTCGCGCCCCTGTGAGAGCGCGGTGACGGCGAGCAGGAGTGCTGCGGCACCGTTGTTGACGACGAGCACGTCGCCGGCGTCGGGCAGCGCAGCCCGCAGCACGGCGAGAGCACCGCGGCCGCGGCGCGCCCGCGCCCCGGTGTCGAGGTCGTACTCGACGTCGACATAGCCAGTCGCTGCGACGACAGCCTCGCGCGCGGCCGCGGACAGCGCGGCGCGGCCGAGGTTGGTGTGCAGCACGACGCCAGTGGCGTTCAGCACCGGGCGCATCGTCGCTGCGCGCGGCGGGATGTGGTGGAGCACGTCGTCGACGATGGCGGCGGGCTCGAGCACGCCACTGCGCACCCGCTGCTGCGCCTCGCGCACCGCCGCCAGCACCAGGGAGCGACCGAGGCGCTGCTGCACCTCCAACAGCCGCGCGTCGGCGAGCACGACATCGGTCGGTGGCACGGCACGACGCGGGTCCAGGGACATGATGCTTGCACCTCGCCGGGCGGAGGCGGACGGGAATCGAACCCGCCTGGCCGAGATACCCGGCCACACTGATTTTGAAGATCAGGAGGGCCACCAGGCGCCCACACACCTCCGCCGCACAGGGTACGGGGAGGGCACCGCATAGCGTCGCTTCGTGGGCCGCAGCACTCCTGTGCAACACTAGTTCGATGCGTCTCACGGGTTACGCGCACGGCGGCGGTTGCGCCTGCAAGATCCCACCCGGCGAGCTAGAGCAGATCGTCGCGGGGCTCGCGGGGGTGGGGCACGAGTCGCTGCTCGTGGGGCTGGACGGCGGCGATGACGCTGCCGCGGTTCGTCTTGACGGCAACGGCATCGCGCTGCTGAGCACAGTCGACTTCTTCACCCCGGTCGTCGACGACCCGTACGACTGGGGCCGCATCGCCGCAGCCAACGCCCTGTCCGACATCTACGCGATGGGCGGCCGCCCGGTGCTGGCCGTGAACCTGCTCTGTTGGCCGCGTGAGGTGCTGCCGCTCGAGCTCGCCACCGAGGTGCTGCGCGGCGGTCTCGAGGTGGCGACGGCCGCCGGCTGCCCCGTCGCTGGCGGTCACAGCGTCGACGACCCTGAACCGAAGTACGGCATGGCGGTGACGGGCGTCGCCCCCGCCGATCGCCTGCTGCGCATCGACGCGGGCGTCGCTGGGACGCCGCTGTCACTCACCAAGCCGCTCGGTGTTGGCGTGCTCAACAGCCGCCACAAGCAGACGGGCGAGGTCTTTCCTCTGGCGGTGGCGACGATGACGCAACTCAATCGGGCCGCGGCGGAGGCGGCGGTGACAGCGGGTGTGCGCTGCGCCACCGACGTCACGGGCTTCGGGTTGCTCGGCCACCTCTACAAGCTGGCCCGCGCGAGCAACGTCACTGCGATCATCGATGCGGATGCGGTGCCCTACCTCGACGGCGCCCGTGAGGCGCTTCGCGACGGCTACGTCAGCGGCGGCACGAGACGCAACCTGGCGTGGGTCGACCCGCACGTGGAGTGGCGCGGCCGTGCGGCTGCCGAGGACTCCGAGCGGCTGCTGCTCGCCGACGCACAGACCAGCGGTGGCCTGCTCGTTGGAGGAGAGCTGCCCGGCGCACCGGTCATCGGCGAGCTCGTGCCCCGCCGCGAGCACGTCATCGAGATCCGCTGAGATGCGGCGGGCGACCTCCTGTGCACGGAGGCGGGTAGGGCGATGACGGCGCTGCGTCGGCGGGTGCGGCAGCTGCGCGTGGGCGGCGACGCGCGCTGGCTGACCGACGAGCTGAGCGCTGAGGAGCCTCTCGAGATCCGGCTCGACGGCGTACCGCTCACCGTCACGATGCGCACACCTGGTGCCGACTTCGACCTCGCCGCCGGCTTCCTCGTCACCGAGGGCATCATCGGCGGCGCCGACGACATCGGCGCGATGCGGATGTGCCCGCACGCGGCTGATGCGGGGGGCGATTTCAACGTCCTCGAGGTCCGCCTGGTCGGACCGGGGTCCCCAGTGGTGGGGCAGCGCAACTTCTTCATGACCTCGTCCTGCGGCGTCTGCGGCAAGGCGAGTATCGACGCTGTGCGGACGCGGTCGCGCCACGACGTGCGCGACGACCCGCTCGTGGTCTCTCCGGCGCTGCTCGCCACGTTGCCGGACGCGCTGCGCGAGGCGCAGCAGGTCTTTGCCCGCACCGGCGGTCTGCACGCGGCAGCGCTGTTCGATGCCGGGGGAACGCTGCTGTGCGTGCGTGAGGATGTCGGCCGTCACAACGCGTTCGACAAGGTGATCGGTTGGGCGGCGACGCAGCGCCGGCTGCCGCTGCGCTCGCACATCATCCTGGCGTCGGGGCGAGCCAGCTTCGAGCTGACCCAGAAGGCGCTGATGGCCGGGATCCCGCTGCTCGCCGCCGTGTCGGCGCCGTCGAGCCTTGCCGTGCAGCTCGCGGAGGAGAGCGGGATGACGCTGGTGGGCTTCCTGCGCGGCGAGCGGATGAACGTCTACACGGGCCAGCAGCGGGTTGCCACAGCCGTCGCCACCGGCGGAGGGACGGCCGCCGGCTGACCCGGCTCCCGATCGCCGCCCGGCTGAGAGAGGCCACACATGTGGGCTATTCTGGGAGTGCACGACAGGATTGGGGGCGGGATGACTCCCGCCCCCAACGGCCGTGACCAACGAGCCGGACTTTTCAGGTAGAGGCAATCCCCTCCTGAAGAAGTGGATGGCCTCGGCAGGCCGGTGCCCCGCGACCACCATGGCAAGCCCGATGAACGCCTCCACGGCGGCCGCGCCGGCGCGGCGCACAGTCGGACGAGCGCTGTTGCCGATGCCGGGGAAATCAGGGACGGTGACCTGAAGCCCGAGCATGTCAGCCGTCCGGCAGCGCCGTGGTCACGCGTCTGCCGAGATCGTCGATGACCGGGGCGGTGATCTCGTTGAGGCCGCCGCCGCGACGGGCCGCCGTGGCCACCGGCTTCTCAGCCGTCCCCGTCTCGTGGTGGACCGGACATCCTGCCGCAGCATGCCCCTGCTCAGTGCCCACCGGACACGCGGCTGCGGCGCCGGGAGATGCGCCTTTGCGCTGCATGCGTGCCCGCGCCTCCGCGATCCCCGCTTCGACATGGAGCAGACCGACCTGGGGCGCGCCGAGCGCGATCGCGAGTCGCTCGATCTGCTCGGTGGCGAGGTTGCGCAGGAAGCCGGCGGGAATGCGCTCGATGCGGTCGTCGGCCTCGTCTGTCCAGGGCAGGCGGCGGCGCTGGTCGACGGCCGGCCCGGTGTGTCCCTCCACGCCCAGTGGGGCTCGATGGGGACCAGCGTTCTCGTCGAGCGCGTCCAGCTCGGGTGCGACAAAGGGCTCGGCGACCTCGGCGGTGATCGCCGGCAGCCGTCGTGTCCGCGCGTGCTTCTCGACAATCGCCTTGACGCGCCTGCGCAGGTAGCCGGCCGGCAGCTGCTGCAGCACCCGCCGCGCCTCGACCGTCCATCCCAGCTTGGCGCCGTCAAACGCCACCTGGGCCGCATCGCCTTCCCCGGCGGCGGCGGCACGGAGCGCGTCGCTGTCGAGCCGTTCGAAGGCATCCGCAGCGCTGCCGCACACCGGACACCGCTGTGGGGTGTCGCTGCGGGCCGCGTAGCCGCACGTACGGCAGACTGCTCGCGCGTCCTCGAGCGACGGCTCCTCGAGCATGGCGCGCTCCGCGCCGTCCACGGCGGCTGCGGTCTCGGCGATGCGGCGCTGGACGCGTGCGAATGGCATCAGCTCGTCGAGGGCCGTGACCACGTCGCCGGACGAGACCACGCTGTGGCCGCGCTCCATGGCCCAGCGCAGCACGGCGGTGCGGGCCAGGCCGCGCGCGCCGCCGGGGACCGCGGCCATCCGCTCCTCCGCCTCGGGGGTCCACACGACCGACGCGTCGGCGCGCACGTCGATCGGAGGGGTGAAGGTGCCACTGCTGACCAGGACGTTGCAGGGAGCGAGGCGGAGCAGCTGCTCGGTGTTGCTGCCCATGTCCATGGCGGCGTCGGAGTGCACGCCGATGCGGCCGAGCACGAGCAGCCACGGCTTGGTCTCGCGAGCGTGGCGCAGCACTCGTTCGAACGCCTTGCCGTCGAGCAGG
>NZ_JAEKNS010000023.1:0-2443 GCF_016464765.1 Candidatus Aeolococcus gillhamiae
GATCGCCGAAGGCTGTGGACAGCCACCAGGGGCGATGGACGGACAAGCCGCCCACACCCCTTCGAGCTTCGCTCGTGCCTGACCACAGCCCGACGGTTAGGAAAGAAGAAAAGAACACGTGGCCGAGGCGAACGAAAGGCCCGGAAGGACCTCTCCGAACGCATCAATACTCATAGGGACGCGGGATCGTGGTTACCGATCGATCGGCATCGGTGATCACCCAGAGGCGGTCGGGCGGCTTCCCATTGGCGGAGAAGATCCGCAGCCGGCGGCTCACGGCGAAGGCGTTTTCTCGCCGGTCTTCCTCCTCGAGGTCGCCCCAGTCAGCGGACTGGTGGCGCTCGAGCAGCTCGGCCGGGTCAATCCGGGCGGCCTCCATGACGGCGATCGCGCCCGGCGTCGCGACTACTTGGCCGAGAGGGAAGAAGGGGGCCATCACTGGCCCTCCGCTTCCGACTGCTCGCCTTGTTCCGGCCGCTGGTCCAGGGCCTGGAGATTGCTGACCCTGACCTCGCAGCTGCGCCGGCTGCTGCCGTCCGCGGCCTGCCAGGTCGACCAGTGCAGCCGGCCCTCGACGTAGAGCAGGCGGCCCTTCCTCAGGTATTTGCCGGCGAACTCGGCAACCTTGCTCCAGGCACTCAAGTTGTGGAACTGGGGTTCCTCGCCTTCGTTGGTGGCGAGGCGCAGCTGGGTGACTGCGGTACCGCTCGGGGTGTAGTGAAGCTCGGGATCGCTGGTCAGCCGGCCGACCAGGGTGACCCGGTTGACTGCCGCGCCGCGGGACTGGCGACCGCTCTCTTCGTTGCCGTTGTCGACGACCTTCAATCCGGGCTTGTTGCGAGGCATCTGATTTCCCTCCGTGTGGAAGCTCCTATGAGGTCAAGTCGTCCGCCGGAGCCTTGGGCGATCAACGCCGAGGGAGAGAGCAGAGGCCGGCACCGCGCGCCAGGCCGAGCGTTAGCGAGCCCGGCCTGAGCCTTGCGCGTGATTGGGGCTGGCTTCTGCTTGACTGATGTGCGTGATCGCTAGGCGTCGGCGAGGGGCTCTGAGGAGTTAGGCGAGAGGGGAAGAGGCGCCGCGCAGTACACGGAAAACGTCTCGGACGACGTAGCGCTTGAGGCAGCGCATGATGTCGCGCTTGGAGAGACCCTCAGCCGTGCGTCGAGCAACGTAGGCACGTGTCCGTTCGTCCAGTCGCATGCGCCCGAGCACAATCGTGTACAAGGCGCGGTTGGCGTCTCGGTTGCCACCGCGGTTCAGACGGTGCCGACGCTTCTTACCGGAGCTAACAGGGAGCGGTGCTACGCCACAGAGGTGGGCGAACGAGGACTCTGACCGGAGACGTTCAGGGTTGTCACCGGCTGCGATGAGCAGTGCGGCAGCGGTATCGGGGCCGACGCCGCGGAGTGCAAGGAGTTCTGGGGCGACACGGGCGGTAAGAACGCGGATGTCTCGATCGAGATCTGTGATCTCGGCGGTTAGGGCCTGGTATCGGCGAGCGAGCGCCCGGAGGGCCAGCTTGGTGGCGGCGGTCGTCGTCTGCGGAGCGACATGACGCCAAGCCGAGGCACTCGTAATCAGACGATCCAAGGAAAGCGAGCGGAGACCGGACCGGAGCTCCTCTGGCGCGGTGACGAGCAGCGATCGGATCTGATTGGCCGCCTGGGTCCGGGCCTTCAAGGCGCTACGCCGGGCAATGCGGAGAGTGCGGAGGCTTTCCACGTCACCGTTGGCCGACTTGGCAATCGTGCGCTGGGATCCATTAAGGACCGCCCGAGCTGCGATCTCGGCATCGATGGCGTCCGTCTTCCCCCTCGTGCGACGCAGCCGACGGTCCGGCTGATCCACGTCGATAACATGGACACCGAGTCCGGCGAGGTGCCGAGCGAGGCCGGCGCCAAACGTGGCCGTCCCCTCGATTCCTACCTGGGTGATGTCACCGAGCTGAGCTGCCCAGGAGACGAACTGGCTATAGCCATCACCCGTCGTAGGAATGCTGGTCGTCGAGAGGAGGCGCCCTTCGCTATCAAGGGCGACGGCGACGTGTGTGTCGAGGTGGGCATCCACCCCAATCGTGATATCGGTCTTCGGCCCTTGCATCGACACCTTCACCCCCACACGAACGCGTCAGGGCCATCGCTCGGAGCCTGGACAGCACTGTGATGGGCGCCGGAGAGGGCAGCAAGCTCCTATTCGGTCACGTGGCTCCAAGCGTGGTCCCGGTATGGACCCCCCTCCGGCCAGCCGACAATTCCACAAAGAGGACACCGTTGGTCGGTGTGGTTGATCTCGGTCAGGCCGACCGTCGGGAGGCCTCCTAACCATCTCACAGTGGTTGATCGATGCCCCGGTGCGACCGGGCCGCTCCTCCAGCTGCAAGCCCGAGCGCAGCGAGTGCATTTAGGCTTGCGGCGGTTGGGAGGGGCGGTCTGGTAAACCGTGC
>NZ_JAEKNS010000004.1:0-16913 GCF_016464765.1 Candidatus Aeolococcus gillhamiae
GGCCAGCAGCGCCGCGCTGAAGACGAGCGCGGCCGGCACGGAGGCGGCCGGGGCCGTGCCCCCGAGCACGAGTCGCGCGAGCGTGGCGCCGGCCACCGCGGCCATCAACGCGGGCGCGCGATTCATGCCCGCCGCGCGGGCGCTGATCACGCCGGCAGAGGTATGAGCTGCGGCGTCCCGGTGGCGTCCACCGGCGGCCATACGGTCACGCTGTGGCGCACCGCCTGCCACTGCCAGATCACCGCGGCGGCGCGCGTGTTCTGGCCGAGCATGGCCGGATCTGTGGAGAACTGCAGCCCGGCACCGTTGGGCAGGGATCCGCTCGGCATGTCGAGGGATCGCGCCGTGGACGCGATCGAGGCGGCGGTGAGCGCGCCGGCGCGGGGAAGCACGTCGTGGAACAGCGACCAGGCGGCGGTGAACCCAGCCAGGCCCTCTTCGGTCGGCGGTCCCCCGGTGACCTGCTGCCAGGCACGCGAGAAGCGCTCGTATGTGGCCCGAGCGGCAGATGTCAGGACCTCGGGGTTGAACCCCTGGGTGGGCCGGTCCGACGCGAACACGCCGATGGCGTCGCTGCCGAGCTCGAGCCCGAAGTCGGGGCCGCACTCCGCCATGGTCGAGCCGATCAGCGCACCGACGTGAAGGTGGGCGGCGAGCATGGCGCGGCGGAACGAGACGCCGTCGGTGATGTACGACGCCAGGATGAGCACGTTCGGCCGCGCCGCCTGCACCGCCGAGAGCACCGCGGGCCAGTTGGGCAGGTGGGCGTTGTAGGTGGTGTAGGAGACGACGTTCAAGCCCTGGCTGCGAGCCGAGCTCACCGCGTTGTCGGCGACGGAGTGGCCGTAGTCGTCGTTCTCGAGCACGACAGAAACCCGCGTGCCCCTCGGTGTCAGACCGAGCCGCGGGGCGAGCACCGTCGCGGTGAACGTCGCCGAGTTGGCGCCGAGATTGGCGCCACTGGCACCGACGCGGAAGACGTCGGGGAGCGCCCGGCCGGTGACGCGGTCGGCCACAGCACCCGCCTCCCAGTAGGTGATGCCGGCGGCCGACGCGGCTGCGCTCGCGGGCACGGACAGCGCCGACGAGTATGTGCCGATCACGACAGGAACTCCGTCGCCACGCAGGCTCTGCACCGCCGCGGTTGCGGCCGACGGGTCGTCGAGCTCGCGCGAGTCGAGCTGCACCTTGACCCCGCCGACGCCGCCATCCATGTTGACCATGTCGCGCGCGATCTCGACGCCCTGGTACTCCTGTTGCGCCAGCGTGGACTGCGGGCCGTTCAGAGGGAAGAGCGCGCCGACCCTGATGACCCTGCCCGCCGAGGTCGGCGCGGCGAGGACGCCGAGGAGGGTGGCGGCGAGCAGCACCGGCAGGAGGAGGCGTCGGAGCACCTCAGCATGATCGCCGACTGGCGGCCTGGTGGGGACGTCAGGCGTTGAGCGCGTCGGGTCGCAGCGACTGTGTGCGGTGGCGCCCGCCGCTGTTGTCAGCGATCAGGCCGCCGAGCGCCCGCGCCGCGGTCATCGCGGCGTCGAGCTGGTCGCCGTCGAACGGATGGCGGGCAACGCGTTCGCAGACGAGAACCGCGGCCACCTCATCGCCGTCCACGACCGGCACCATCAGGGTCGAGCGCACCTCGACGTTCGAGCGCCTCTGGGCGCGATGACCGGCAGCCTCGGTGAAGAGCGCCCCGCGACGCTGCTCGACGACGCGCTCGACGATGCCCGAGGGCAGCGCACCGGAGGTGGGTCCGGTCGCCGGCAGCAGGGTGGCGCGGCTGGCGCCGATCTCATCGGCAAGTCGCGTGAGTGCGGCCTGGATCCCTTGGCCCAAGGCCACCTCGCTCCAGAGACTGGGTCGGCGCCGCACCGCGGCGCGGTTGGCGACGCCGTTGAGCACCATCGCCACCACGGCTCCGCCGGCCGCCGCGAGAAGTGGCGCCCCCCCAAGTGATAGCAGGGCTGCGTAGGCGCCGAACATGGCCGCCCCGGAGAGGATGGCGCGCTCGAGGTACCGGGCGGTGCCCTCGCCCAGGCCGTGGCGCTGGTCGGCGAACGTCCAGACGCGATTGAGGACGGTATTCCACACCAGACTGGGCGGATAGGCGAGGAGGAAGGCGGCGAGGGCGGGCACGCGCGCGGTCCCGGTGAGGAGCGCGATCAGCGGCAGGAGGATGGCCAGGCCACTCAGCCCCACGAGCCCGAACTTCCAGGGCCGCGCCGACCCCTGCACCTCGAACACCAGGGAGCGGATGTGGGCGAGGAAGAGCAGGCCCTGGCGCAGGCTCGCCTTGCTGGTTCCACCGGCACGAGCGGCGAAGTCGAGGGGGACGTCGCGCACCCGCAGACCGGGCACGCAGACCAGCAGCTCGAGCAGGATCTTGAATCCCACCGGCCGGAACTCGATGCCGTCGATGACCCGGCGGCGGCAGAGGAAGAACCCGCTGAGGGGGTCGCTGCTCGCCCTAGCCTCGGTGAACAGGCCGCGGGCGACGGCCCCGGCGACGCGGCTGACCTGGCGGCGACCGGTGCCGCCCAGCCCCCGCCGGCTGCCGCCGCGGACGTACCTGCTGGCGACCACCACGTCGGCGCCCTCGCGGGCGGCGGCCAGCATCCCCGGGATGTCCTCGGGAGGGTGCTGGAGGTCGGCGTCCATGACGCAGACGAACTCGCCGCGGGTGCGGTGGATGCCGCTCACGACGGCCGTGCTGAGACCCCCGGTGCGGTCGCTGCCCTCACGGTGGAGGACGTCGATCCGGGCGTCGCCGGCGGCGGTCCTGGCGATGGCGGCGGGGGTCCCGTCGTCCGAGTCGTCGACGAAGAGGATCTCGTGGTCCACGCCCGCCAGGGCCGAGCTCAGCCGGGCCAGCAGCGGGCCGACGTTGGCCGCCTCATCGCGGGTGGGGACGACCACGCTGAGCAGAGGGGCGCGGGTCATGGCCCGAGAGTAGGGCGGGTCCGGGGCTGCTCCGGGTGGCGTGGTCGATCCGCCACGAGCCGTCACCGAACCGCAACCGCCAGCCTCCGCCCGAGTTCAGCGGCTGCAAGTTTTCGCGTTGCGGGGGCGTCTAACTATCGGGGGGCGACAAACGAGGCAAACAGGATCACCATATGGGTTCCTGATAGCGGCGACGTGAGGTTGGAGCGATGGCACGTTGGCGACGGCTTTTGGCCGCCCGCCGGCAGGGTGAGGTGAGGGTCCCGTGGTAGACCGCGGCAGGCGCGGGTTCACCACGCTGGGGGACCAAGCACTGCTGTTTGCCGCTGCCGTCCGGGGCGCTTTCCAGCGCCCCTTCTACGGCGCGGAGTTCCTCGAGCAGTGCCGCTTCATCCTCTTCTCCTGCGCGGTCCCCCTGGCTCTCACCGGCCTGGGCTGGGGCACCATCGTCGCGCTCGAGGCGGGCAACTTCTTCAAGCTGGCCTCTGCCGAATGGCGCATCGGCGGCTTCATGGTCCTGGCCAACGTCCGCGAGTTCGCCCCGGTGGCCACCGGTCTGATGGTGGCGGCTGTGTGCGGGACCGCGATCACCGCTGACCTCGGAGCACGCAAGGTGCGCGACGAGCTCGAGGCGATCAGCGTCATGGGCATCAGCAACGTGCTCTTCATCGTGGTGCCGCGCTTCCTCGCCCTGGCCCTGATGACGGCCCTCTACAACATCCCGATGATCATCTTCACCTGCTTCTCCGGGTACCTCGCGTCGGTCGCGCTGGTGGGAGTCAACAGCGGCGCCTTCATCAGCACCTTCTACACACAGGGGACCCTGCAGGACCTGTACGGCGGTGAGCTCAAGTGCGTGATTTTCGGGATGGTCATCGCCACGGTGTGCTGCTACAAGGGCATCACAGCGAAGGGAGGCGCCGAGGGGGTTGCTCGCGCCGTGCACCAGTCCGTGGTGGCGTGCTTCGTCAGCATCCAGATCATCGAGTACCTCTACACGCCAACCGTCCTCGCCCTCTTCCATTCCAACAACGTGCTGCGTTAGGAGACCACGTGGACATCGTTGCTGCCCCGAAGAAGCCACCGGCACCGCCGCAGAAGGTGGCGCGGCCGGTGCGCTTGTCCGGGGTGCGCAACGGAGTGGAAACCCTTGGCAAGGTGGTCAACTTCGCCGGCGGCGCCATCGGCCACATCCCCAAGTCGACGCGCTACATGCGCGAGGTCTGGTGGTACGCCGCGTTCCTGGCGATCGGGTCCACACCGATCGCGCTGGTGCTGACGTACTTCACCGGCAGCGAGTGCTCGATCGAGGCGTACTACTCGCTGTCCCAGATCGGCGCGCAGTCACTGGCCGGCGTGTTCAACGCCATCTGCGACACGCGCGAGATCACCCCGCTCTTCTTCGGGTTCGCGATCGGCGCCAAGGTGGGCTGCGGGCTGGTCGCCGAGCTCGGCACCATGCGCGTCAATGAGGAGATCGACGCCCTCGAGGTCATGGGCATCCCCTCGAAGATCTACCTGGTCAGCACGCGCATGCTGGCCTGCTTCATCGTGCTGCCCTTCATGTACATCCTGGCCCTGGCGGTCAGCTACCTGGGCTCCTACGTGGTGCAGATGGTCCAGGTCCCCAGCGGCACAATCTCGAGTGGCGTGTACTCCGACTACTTCTTCCGGTTCCTCAACGTCCAGGACCTGTTCTTCTCGATGATCAAAGCCGTCGTCTTCGCCTTCCTGATCGTCTGCGTGGCGGTGTACTACGGCTACAACGTCACCGGCGGTGCCGTCGGCATCGGCAAAGCGGTTGCCAAGACCATGTCTGTTGCGCTCGTGGTCACCGTCGTCGTTAATGCATTGCTAACCCAGATCTTCTGGGGCACCAACCCCAATCTCCCAATCGCCACCTGAGGTTAGAGTGTCCAAACCGCCCGCCACTGCGAAGACGAATTCCCCCGACCGGGCAACGGCCACGGCCCCCCCCCCGGCCCCGTCTTCGAGCACGGCACCGGCGCCGACGTCCCTCGCCGAGCCCTCCAGCAACGGTCACAAGAACGTCCCGGGGCAGAACCATCCCGCCTACAGCGACCTCAGCAAGCCGCTCGGGGAGAAGCCGGACACCCAGTCGCAGTCGACCTGGGACAAGGAGGCGGTCATCGAGCTGCGCAACGTCCACAAGGCGTTCGGGCAGTTCAAGGTGCTGGACGGGGTGACCTGCCGGATCCCCAAGGGCGAGATCAGCGTCTTGATGGGCCCGTCCGGGACGGGCAAGAGCGTCACCCTACGTCACATCGTGGGGCTGCTGCCCCCTGACAGCGGGGACATATTCGTGGCCGACCGGGACGTGCCGATGCTCAACGAGGACGAGCTGCTCGAGCTGCGCCGGGGGATCGGCATGCTCTTTCAGGACGGGGCCCTGTTCAGCTCGATGAGCCTCTACGACAACGTCGCCTTCCCGCTGCGCCAGCACACCAAGAAGAGCGAGGGGGAGATCCGCGAGATCGTCATGGACCGGCTCACCGAGGTGGGCATGGCGGGCGCCGAGAAGCGCATGCCCAACGAGCTCAGCGGGGGCATGCGCAAGCGCGCCGGGTTCGCTCGAGCCCTGGTGATGGAGCCCAAGATCCTGCTGTTCGACGAGCCCGATTCGGGGCTGGACCCGGTCCGCACCACCCTGCTGTGCGACCTCATTCGCGAGATCAGCGCCAAGTACAACGCGACCTCGATCGTGGTCAGCCACGACGTCGGCGCCGTCCGCCGCTTCGCGGACAACATTGGCATCCTCTACAAGGGGAAGATGCGACACTTCGGCAACAAGAAGGAGATCGAGGAATCGGACGACGAGTTCGTCCATCAATTCTTCAACGCCTCTGGTGAGGGGCCTCTGGGGATGGACTGACAGGAAGGTGAGCGTGTCCAAGTCGACGATCGCGGGAATCGCAGTCGCCGCCGTCCTCGTGGGAGGAGCAGGCTTCGCGATCACGTCGCCGCGCGCCCTGGGCACGAAGTATCACCAGTTCCAGATCACCTTCCCCACCGGGGACGGCCTCGTCGCAGGCAGCGACGTGCTCGAGGCCGGCTCGAAGATCGGCACCATCAGCGACATCCAGCCAACCCAGGACAACAGCGCCCTGGTGACCGTGCAGATCACCGAGGAGCACTGGCCCCTGCACAAGGGGCTCACAGCCGATATCCGGCCCAAGTCGCTGCTCGGCGAGAAGTACGTCGACATCCATGACGGCAGCACCAGCAAGCCGGCGTTCGACGCCAGCACGGTCCTTCACGAGAACCAGCAGGCCGTCCCGGTGGAGCTCGACCAGTTCATCAACAGCCTCGACGCGCCCACCCGCAACGCTGCCCGCGTCCTGCTCAACGACCTCGGCGCTGGTGTCGCGGGCCGTGGCCAGAGCCTCAACGAGGCCATCGCCGCCGGCAAGTCGAACCTCGCCAACCTCGCGGTCTTCGGCACCACGCTCAACAACCGTGACCCCGACCTCGACCGCATCCTGGTGGGTCTCGACGGCGTGCTGAGCAAGATCACCACGAGTGACCAGCTCGGCCAGCTGAGCCAGCTCATCACCAACGGCCAGAAGACGCTCAACGCCATCGAGACGCAGCAGACCGCGTTCAGCCGGCAGTTCGTCGACGCGCAGACGGCGCTCGGCGAGCTCAACACCGCCATCGACAGCGCGGTGCCGTCCCTGCGCACCACCCTCAACATTGCGCCTCAACTCCTCCAGGCGACGAGCCAGGAGGCCAACCTGCTCGCCTTCCTCGGCTCGAAGGCCAACAACCACACCGTGCTGAGTGCGCTCGACCAGGGGCTCATCCAGGGACCGAGCACCACCGGTGGCGCGATCGAGACCACCAACGGCGGCAACCCGCAGCCGATCTTCCGCATCTGCCTGGTCAACCCGAACATGGGCGGTTCCTCGTGCGTCGGCAGCGGCTACTCGTCGCCCGGCGCGTACGCGACTCCGGCATCCTTCGACGCTGGCCAGAGCGACATGAACGTGCTCGCCGCCTGGATGGGAGCCTAGCGATGCGCAGCCGCTGGAACCTGCCGATCTGGTTGCTCTATGCGGGCTTCTGCCTGCTCGTGCTCGGGTTCATCGTCCGCGGGCTGGAGTTCGGCGTGCCGTGGAGCCACCCGTACCAGGTCACGGCCGCGTTCTCGGACGCGGGCAGCATCCTCGCCAACAACGAGGTGTTCATGAACGGCACCAAGGTCGGCTATGTCAAGGCGGTGAGCGTCAGCGGCGGCCAGGCGAAGGTGCAGATGATCCTCGACAACAAGAGCGGTGTGCCTCTGCACCCCGATGCCACCGCCCAGGTCCGCAAGAAGAATCTGCTCGGCGAGACGTACATCGACCTCACCCGCGGCACCGGACCGGGCCAGATCCAGTCGGGCGGGGTCATCCCGGTGGAGCACACCGTGCCGATCACCGAGATCGACCAGGTGCTGGCGATCTTCGACCCCGCCACGGTGCAGCGCGTCCGGCTGCTCATCAACGCGCTCGGTGAGGGGACCACCAACAACGGCGACCGGATGAACAGCTCGGCAAGCTCGCTCAACACCCTGGTCACGGTGCTGAACGGTCCGGCCGTCGAGCTTTCGGCTCGCAAGCAGCAGGTCACCGATATCGTGCTCGAGCTGCAGAAGTTCTACGACGTGCTTGCCAAGCAACGTGAGCAGGTGCGCCAGGAGTTCGGGACCTGGGCCGCCGTGATGGGTCAGCTCGCCGCCCAGGAACAATCGATCGGCGGGACTCTGCAGCAGGCGGACACACTCCTGCAGAACCTCGACCTGCTCGTCACCGGCGAGGGCGGCAACCTGCGCGCCACGCTGACCCAGCTGCCCGGGACTCTCACCCAGCTGAACTCCTTCCTCGACCAGAGCACGGGCATCCTGGGCAACCTAGTCCATTACCGCACCGCCATCCACGATGTCTTCCCCCACCTGGGCAGCTCCTTCTTCGACACCGACCCCAACAACAACAACCAGCACTTCTGGTCGGTGTTCTCAGTGAACTGCGCCAGCAACTGCACCAGCACCGCGTCGCAGACCACCCCAAATTCCAGCGCCCCCAACGCCAGCTGGGCCGCGGCGATGGGAGGCTGACGGTGGACCGCAAGCGCGTGTACCTGAACGGCGGGATCCTCGCCGTGTTCGCAGTCTTCTGCGCGCTCGTCCTCGAGTTCCTGGCGATCAACATCGGCCAGCCCAACCCGCTGGCCTCCAATTACTCACTGCACGCGGTGTTCCGCGATGCCGACGGCATTCCCACCGCCGCCGACGTCCGGGTCAGCGGCGTCGGCGTCGGCAAGGTCACCGCGATCTCACACGATCCCAGGAGCCCGGGCTTCAGCGTGGTCACCATCCAGATCAGCGACACGCACTCGGTCCCGGTGTACAGCAACGGCTTCGCCAAGGTTCGGCCCAAGACCCTGCTTGGCGAGAAGTACGTGGACCTCACGGTAGGCTCCAGCGCGAGCGGGGAAGCGATCGCCACCGGTGGCTACCTGCCGGTGGCCGAGACCGGCAAGGACGTGTCCAACGACGAGATCTTCAACTCGTTCGACGCCACCACCCGTGCCCAGCAGCAGCAGGTGCTTGCGGCGCTCGACAGCGCCACCAAGGGGCGCGCCGGCGACATCCAGGCGATCCTGCCCCAGCTCCAGCAGGTGGTCGCCAACCTCACCCCGGTGGCGCGGGTGTACGAGAAAGACCAGCCGCAGACCGACCAGATCTTCGTGCAGCTCAACACCATCATGCAGGCGCTCGCCGACGAGCACACCCAGCTCGCCGGCTTCCTGGCGAACGGCAACGTCGCCCTCGGGGCGATCGCCCAGAAGGACCAGGCGCTGGTGTCCACGCTCCAAGAGGCGAGCAACGTCGCCACCGAGCTCAACACGGCGATGAACCCGACCATCGCCCAGCAGCGCCAGGCTCTTGATGAGCTCGCGTCGACGCTTGCGTCCGAGAACAACCTCCTCTTCGACATCGTCGGGCCCAAGTGCAACGGCCACCCGTGTGGGATCGACACCGTCATCGCCGGTACCCTCAACGGCCAGGTGGCATACCCAAACGACCAGCTCAACGTCACGTCTCCCAACGGCGAAGGCGTCACCGGCCGTTGGGATTCGATGTTCTCCGAACCCGGTCCAGCCGGCCCGGTCGCCGGGCAGACGTCCACGGGCGCCAGCACATGCAGCAATCCCACCGTGCCGACGCCCAACATCCCGGCCAAGGCGTCAGGCACCTGCACGCTGAACATCGTTCTCTCCTTCCACTGCGACACGATCGCGCAGACCCTGGCCGGCTTCCTCGCCCAGCTCCCGACCACAGGTCCGGTCACACAGGCAACGATCCAGGCGGCGTGCCAGGCCGCCACCGGACATACCTTCCCCGCCCTGCCCGTCTCGACGTCGGGTCCCTCGGTGCCGGGGATGAACACGACGGCATACCTCGCGGGGCTGTTCGGATGATGGTGCGCATCGTCCGCCTGTTCGCGTCGTCGAAGGCTCTCTTCGCCGCTGCCGTGGTCAGCGGTGCTGTGGCGGGGCTTGGCCTCTCCTTCGGCGGCTCGTCGCACACTGCAGTGGCGGATTTCAGCAACGTCAACGGCCTGACCGGCGGCAACGAGGTGCGCATCGGAGGCATCGAGGTGGGCACCGTCCAGTCGCTGGATGTGATGGTCGATTCGCAGGCTGGAAAACAGGCGGCGCGGGTGACCTTCACGGTCGACAACGCACACTGGCCGCTGCGCCAGGGAACCAGCGTGGCCGTCCGGCCCAAGGGCGTCCTGAGCAACGTGTACGTGGACGTCGAACCAGGTTCTCCGAGCGCACCATCGCTGGGGGACACCCCACGGTTCGACATCAACCACACCAGCAGCCCCGTCAACCTCGACGAGCTCTCCAACGTCTTCGACCCGAGCGTGCGCACCTCGATCCGCACCCAGCTGCAGGAGGGAGTCATCGTTTTCGGGGGAACCGGGATCGGCGACTTCAACCAGACCATCGCCAACGCCAACCCACTGACCGCCTCAGCCATACCGATCACCTCGGTCCTCGGTCAGCGCACTCCCGAGCTGGACCGGCTCAACTTCGAGTTCGACAAGATCAGCGGCGATCTCGCCCGCGAGGATGCCAACCTGCGCGGGCTGCTCGTCAACGGCGAGCAGTTTCTGGGTGTCCTCGCCAGCCACCAGGTGTCGCTGCAGGGCACCCTGGTGCATGCGGCCGGGACGCTGAGCTCGATCGACCAGGGCCTGCAGGGCGAACAGAACAATCTCACCGCGATTTTCCAGAAGGGCCCCAATGCGCTCAACCAGGCCAAGACCTCGGCTGACCTGCTCGCCCCGTTGATCTCCAGGGTGGACCCCTACATCGCGGACCTTGACATCCTGCTGCACGAGTTCCTCACCGCCACCGGTTACACCCAGACCCTGCCGCCGACCAACAACGCGTATGGGGGTCTGCTCGACATGCTCCGCGTCGACGGGTCGCTGCCGCCGACCAGCAAGACCGCGAAGGCGTGCGGCGGCACGCCCTACAACCCGGGGCCGTGCTGATGAGCGGAACCGGACGGCGCGGAGGCTTCAACCCGCTGATCGCCGGCTTCATCGCAAGCGCCGTGATCGTCCTCCTCCTCGGCACGCTGGTGAAGATCAACCTCGACCTCGCCGCGCCGTGGGCGTCGACCCACACCATGACGGCGCAGGTCACTGATGTCGACGGGATCAGCTCCGGCAGTGACGTGCGCATCGCCGGTCGCGCCGTCGGACAGGTGACCTCGGTCACCGCCCAGGGCAACTACAGCACCGTCACGTTCCACCTCGACAACAGCAACTGGCCGCTTCCCGGCGACACGTCCGCCTCGATCCGCCTGGCAACGCTGCTCGGCCAGAAGTACCTTCAGCTCAGCCCGGGTTCCGACTGGGCGCACACGTTCTCCGACAACGCGGTCATCGCGCTAAAGGCAACCAAGCCGGTCGTTGACTTCGACCAGATCCTCAACACCTTCAACAAGCCGACCCGTGACGCGCTGACGAGCCTGGTCCGCACCGCCGCCACTGCAGTCAAGGGCCAGGAGGGCACGCTGCAGCAGCTCATTCCCGACCTGCGTGACCTCTCCGTTCACAGCGTCGCGCCTACCGGCGAGCTGGTCAAACGCAACGCGGACATCAACAACATCCTCGTCAACCTCGGCACCACCGCCGACCAGCTCAACCAGAGCGGCAACGACCTCGTCGGTGTGATCGACAACATGAACACGATCACCGGGGCTTTGGCCAGCAACCAGGGAGCGCTTGAGGGCTACATCGCCAACACGGACGCGCTCAACCTGAACACCAACGCGGTGCTCAGTGGGGGAAAGGACGCGGCTTTCAACGCCGGCCTCAAGCTGCTTGCGCCCTTCACCACGCAGCTCGACCAGCTGATGACGACGCTCGTTCCGGAGACTTTCCACTTCGCCACCGACACGAGCCCGTCCACCCACCAGCACATCTACCAGGACGCACTCAACCTCGTCTTCGAGATCGGCCCGGCGACGGCCCAGAGTGACAGGTCCGGGTTCTTCCTCCGCCAGTACGCCAACGGCGTGGACCCGTGCGGGCTGATCGGGCCCACCTGCGTGGCCACCACCCTGCCGGTGGCCCCGCCCATACCGGGTGGCACCGGCGGCCTGCCCTGCCTGCCCCCGCTTCCGTGCATCACGCTGCCGAGCGGCCCGGGCCTGCCCGCCCTGAACCTGCCCGTGCGCCCCTCCCTGCCGGCGATCCCGACACTGCCAGCGGTCCCGACGCTGCCGCCGATCCTGGCCACCCCGACACCCCTTCCCACCCCCACTGCCCTGCCGCTCCCGTGCGTGCCGGGCATCACCTGCGGCCAGCAGGCCAGCTACGAGACCGCCACGCCGCTGGCGCGATGGGGCTGGCTGTGAGACGGCAGCCGCGGGTCAACCCGTTCTGGAGCGGCCTCGTCGCCGCCGTCGTGCTGGTCGTGGCGATGGTGGGGGTGGTGGTCGGAGGCATTCCCGGCGGCCCGGCGATCTCGCTGCCGTGGAACCACACGATGGTCCTGCACGTCCAGCTGGCCAACGCGGACGGCCTCGCTCCCCATGCCAGCGTCGACGTGGCCGGTGTCAAGGTCGGCGAGGTGCACGACGTGACCTCGCACGGTGACATCGCCCTGGCCACGCTGAACATCGATCCCCAGTACAGCGACATCCGCAGCGACGCACAGGTCCTGCTCCGGCCGCACGGCCTCTTCGGTCCCAAGTACATCGAGATCACCCCGGGGAGCAACTCCGGCCAGTTACTCGCCGATGGCGCCACCATCAACGTGCGCAACACTGTGCAGCCGGTCGACCTCGACCAGGTGCTCCAGGCGCTGCAGGCCCCCGAAGCTCAGAACCTGCGCACCGCCATCGTCGAGCTGGGCAAGGCCGCGGCCGGCAAGGGCGACGACGTCAACCACCTGCTGGGAGCCGCCAAGACGCTGACCCAGACGCTGCAGACCCCGTTGCTCACCCTGGACCACGTGTCCACCAACTTCAACGACTTCATCATCCAGAACGAGGCCTTCAACGCCAGCTTCGCGCAGACGCCGCTCGACCAGCTGGTGGCCAGCAGCAACACAACGCTGGCCGCGTTCGCCGCCAACTCGGCGCACCTCGGCTCGCTGCTCGACCACGCCGACAGCACCCTCACGACGCTGGACACCGCGCTCAACGGCCAGGGCTCGAACATCAAGCAAACCATCGACCTGCTCGGCAAGCCCGGCGGCACCATCGACAAGCTGAACACCTTCAACGGTCTCATCAGCCTGTTCGCGGCCAACCTCACCGGCAAAGAGGCGGCCCCGGGACAGAAGCCGAGCGACGTCACCCAGGGCATCATCGCCGCCATCGAGAACATCAAGTCCGCCTTCTCGTCGTACGACTGCTCGACCACTGTCGCCAGCCTGAGCCAGTGCCCCCAACAGAGCAGGGCCTACTACCTGCGCGTACAGGTGTTCAACCTGGCCGGCATCTCACAAGCGCTCCAGACCCTGTGCACGCTGCCGATCCCGCCGCTCCCCGGCATCATCCCGCTTCCCGCGCTTCCCATTCCCTGCTCGCCGGTCGCCAGCTCCAGCAGCCGGCCGGGCCAGGACGTCGTCGCCGGGGAGTACACCAACCTGGGCGCGTTGATCCGCTCCTGACCGCGGGCAGCTACGTGCCTCCACGCATCTGGCGCCCGCACATTTCCGCCCTCCCAGTACATCATGGCGCCGTTCGTGCCCGCCGATGGCCGCCCGCTAGACAGTTCCGCTGAACGGAGGCAGAGTGCTGCGACGAGTCGCCGGACCCACGGCGCGCCATCCGCTGATGGTCCTGCTCATCGCGCTGCTCGTCTGCGCCGGCCTGGCCACCGGCTTCGTGCGCTACAGCGTCGACGCCGGCCAATCGCTGCTGGTGGGCAGCAGTTCCACCGCGGGCCAGGCGAACAAGGCGTTCACGCAGAGCTTCGGCACCGATCCCATCGTCGTGGTGCTGACAGCCGGCAATCCCACGGCCCCCTACCTCGAGAGGAATCTACAACGCCTCACCGCGCTCGAGCAGGACCTCGCCCACGACCCGCGGGTCGCGCAGGTCCTCGGTCCGGGCACCGTCGCCAATTCGGCGCTGTCAGCCACGACGGCTGAGGTCAGCAAGGTCCTCACCGAGTACCCCACCTTCGTCGCGGAGACGGCATACATCGACGCCCGCCAGAAGGGCCAAACGGACGCCACAACGCTGCGGACGCAGTTCCAGACCAACGTCACCAGTGCAACGCAGCTACTCGAGCTCTACGTCGCTCGAGCCGCTGCCGACGCGCATCAGGCGCGCCAGACCTACTCCCAGAAGGCGATCCCCCCCGGGAACAGGCTCCTCGACACCCAGGAGAAGGCAGCCGAGGCCGCGGTGGTCAACGACCCGCTGCCGCCGCTGTTCGCCGAATACCTGGCAGGTCCCGGCAACGCTGTCGACGCCGCGTCCGCACGGATCTTCTTTGACAGGCTGACCGCTGCCTTCGGCGACTGCGACAGCTCCATCGCCCAGCTCCTCGGCATCAACCCCACCTGCCAGATCTACCTTGCCCGGATCCTGCTCGACCTCCCCAACTGCCCAACCGAGGGCAGCGTCCAGGCGGCAGGGGCCAGGGGGCAGGAAGTGTTCTGCAACCCCAAGACTGCCTGGGCGGCGGTGCTGCCCACGCCGGCCACCAATGCCAACGGCGCGATCGTTGCCCGTGAGGTCATCACCGTCAGGCTGACCACGGCGGCAGCCGCGGATCGAGCGGCAGTCCTGGCGATGCGCCAGAAAATTAGCGACCTGCTGTCCACCGGCATCGCATCCGACGCGTTCACCAGGGGTTTCTCCGCGGCGCAGTTCACCCAGCTCAAGCAGCTGGGTCCGCTGGCCCCCTCGGATTGCGGCGGAGTGGGCCAGCAGCAGAACGCCAGCTGCTACGCGAAGTACCACGACCACGCGTTTCATTTCCTCATCGCGGGCGCACCGCTGCTGACCTACGGCGTCGTCGACTCGATGAGCACGACGCTGCTCGTGCTGCTGCCGGTTGTGATGGCGCTCATGGCGATCCTCCTCGTAGTGACGTTCCGGGTGCGGGGGCGTCTCTGGCCGCTGCTGGCGGCGGCGGGCGCCGTTGGAGCGACAGTGGGGGTCTCGCTGTGGCTGGGCATTCCCATCACACCGGCGGTGCTCGCCGGCGTGCCCGTGCTCGTGGGCCTCGCCGTCGACTACGCCGTGCAGCTGGTGGCGCGCTACGACGAGGCGCGCGGACTCGGTGCCGCCCGTGACGGCGCGATCGAGGAGGCCATGCTGCGCAGCGGACCGGCGACGTTCACAGCCGCGGTCGCGACGCTGGCGGGTTTCGGAACGCTGCTGATCTTCGCGGGCATCGACGCCGGTCCTCTTGTCGCGATCCCGCTGGTCGCCGAGTTCGCGCTCGTGCTCTTTGCGGGCGTCATCGTTTCCTGGCTAGCGGCGCTGTTCATCGCGCTGCCCGCCGCGGCACTGTGGGGCCGGCGGGGGCGCGCCACATCGGCCCGGCCAGCCACGCCCGTCAAGGCCGAGCGCACCCTGGGCATCGCCAGCGCGTGGCGCGGCGCCGTGGTGCCGGCGGTGATCGTGGCCTTGATCGGTTGGGTGCTGCTGCCGCGCGTGCCTGTGCAGACGCAGGTCGACCAGCTGCTGGCGTCATCGCTTCCGCAGCTGCAGGATGTCAACACGGTCCGCGACCAGACGGGCTACGGGAACGAGGTTGACATCTATCTCAAGGGGCAGGTCGCCGGCCCGTACAACCAGCCCGGCACCCCGGCGAACGTGACCTGGCAGTGCCAGGTCTCGCAGGGCATTCGCAGCCTCCACGCCGACCAGGTCGCGCTGGCGACGTCTATCGCTGACTTCTTCATCGCTGCATCGTCGTCGGCCAGCGCGTCAACCAGCGCGCCGTGCGTCTCGGCCCCCGCGGGCACGAGTGGCGGGACCAGCCCCTCCCCGGGAGCGACCCTGAGCCCGGCGCCGTCGGCGAGCGCCGCACCGTCTGCGTCGGCGAGCGCGTCGGCGTCGCCCGCGGCATTCCATGACACGGGCACGCGCATCGAGCTCGCCGCCACCGCGGTGGCCAGCCAGACGGCCGCTGCCTCGGCGCTACCGAATGCGCCGTCCGCTTCGGCGTCGCCATCAGCCAGCGGGTCGACGAGCGCGACACCGGCGCCGAGCACTGTCGCTCCCAGGCAGACGAAGACGCAGACCGCCTTCCTCTGCGACCTGCGGCTGCTGCCGTCACTGTCGCGCAACCTCGTCCAGGACATCCCCACCAGCACGCAGTCGTGCCCGGCGATCGACAAGTACCTCAACACGTGGCTGACCGCCGACAACACGCCGATCGATCCCACGTCGGCGCGCATCGTCGTCGGCGTCCAGGGAACGTCGATCGCCGATGAGGCGCGGCTCATCGACAGCATTCGCAACGAGGTGGCCACTCCGCCGCACGGGATCACGGCTGCACCGGCCGGGATCGCCGCTCTCGCGGCGCAGGCGTACGACAACATCGTCGCCCGCAGCCTATGGCTCAACCTGCTGCCGCTGCTCGTCGTGTTCCTCGCACTGCTCGCGGTGGAGCGCAACCTGCGCCGTGCCGCACTGCCGCTGCTGCCGACCGCAATCGCCGCGGGATGGGCGCCGCTGATCCTGCTGCTGCTCGGCCTCCTGCCGGGCAACCTCGGCAAGACGCTCGGCTCGTTCAACCCGCTCACCGTCGTGCTGGGCGCGCTGGTGATCGCACTGGCTACGGAGTTCGGCGTGGTGCTGCTGCGTCGCTTCGATGAGGAGTGTGCCAAGGGGATGCATCCGGACGAGGCGGCTGCTGCAGCGCTGGCGGTGACCGGCAAGGCGATCCGCGTCTCGGCGCTCACCCTTGGCGCCGGCTTCGCGGTGCTCGCGCTCAGCGCCGTGCTCCCCGGCGGCCTGCCGCTGCTCGGAGCGTTCGGGCTCACCGTGCTGATCGACCTCGGCCTCGCGGTTGCGGCTGTGTTCGGCATCATGCTGCCGGTCGCCGTGGCCATCGAACGCTCGCGTTGGGACCCGCAGAGCGCGGTCGCTGTGTCCGTGGCGGCACCCGCCGCCCCCGCTCGATCGCGCCCCCGCCCCGCCCCTGCGAGTGAGTCGATCACCCCGCCCCGGCCCTCGGCACCACGCCCGGAGACCGAGGCCGACCGGCGCCGCCGCGGCACCGCCTCCAACAGTGAACCCAAGGCGCCGGCACGCGATGCGTCCAGCGAGCCCACGCCGACCCGCGCCAGTCCCGGAGGGTCGCGGCGCCGCGGCGTCAGTGGCCGCAGGCCTGCCGCGTCGTCGCACTCGGAGCACACGGCGGCCTCCGAGGAGACGCCGCCGAAGCCGCCGCGCCGGCCCGGTGTCAGCG
>NZ_JAEKNS010000163.1:0-44501 GCF_016464765.1 Candidatus Aeolococcus gillhamiae
AATCGCCATGTCCAGGTAGGTGACCGCATTGAGCGCCGTCGTCCCTGCCGCGCCCGCGGCAGCGCCGATCAGCAGGCCGCGTCCGATGCCCATGTGTTCAACGGTACCGCATGCCTAGCATGGAACCGACGCCCGTTCAGAGTCCTGGCCGGCAGCGTCTGACAGTCGTCGCACAGCGCTGATTGTGGCTGTCCTCCAGCGAGTACGCGCCGCTATTGGCGGTCTCCGATTCGACGACGCACCGTCGTTGAATGTGGCACGTGACAAGAGCTGTGCGACGGCGACGCCTGACTTGGTTGGCCGGAGGCGCAACTCTCGCTGCAGCGGTGACCTTCGTCGGGGTCCCCGTCGCCGACCGAGTAGCGGTGGCGTCCGCGGCAGGTGTGCCACGCACCTCGCTCGGAGCCTGGTCGGCAACTGTACCGAGCGCGCCTCCTACGCCATGTCCGTCCCCATCGCCATCCCCCTCACCCCGAGGTGGCGTGAGCAAGGACTGCCCGACGCCGGTTCCGAGTCCCTCGAGTAATCCGAGCCCGCCTCCCACGGCGCCACCGAGTCCACCCGTCCCATCCCCAACCGCATCGCAGCCTCTCAGCCCGGCAGCTACCGCCGCCGCCCTGCCTCCGGGCACCGGCGCGGTGATCATCGACGCGGCACTGGCCCCGAAGCGCGATGCACCTGTGAGTCATCCGCAGCCAAGCTTCCGGCCACCGCCATTGCTCCACTTCGATCCCTACGCCGCTGCCTTCGGTCCGCCTGCACCGTCCGGACTGCGGCCTGCGGTCCGTGACGCCACTCTGCGCTCGCCGAGATCGTCGACGTCGAACGAGGCCCTGATGCTTCTCGCCGCCACGTGCGCGATCCTGATGTTGCTCGGGCGGAGACGGTCAGATGCCGCTCCGGCGGCGTTCCCAGGCGGCCGATGGCCACGAGGCGGAGTCTTGGCGCGACAAGGAGTGACCCGACGTGTGCGAGTGTGGGTGTCCTTCCACTGCTTCGTCTCTCGACGATCCGCGATCGCGGCTGGAGTCGCGCTGCTCGGGGTGCTCACCGTTCCTGGCGCTTGGTCACCAGCGCCGGCGCCGACCAACGCACGCATCGCCGCGGCTCAGCGTCAGCCGGCAGTCGTCAGTGCGCGTGAAAGACGAGTCGCCGCGAGCGCGCGTCCTCAAGTCGCGATGCCCGCGACAATTTCTGCCACTTCTGTCTGGTCCACCTTCGTCCAGCTGGAGGCCGAGATTGCTGACCACCAGGAGATGCTCGCCCAGCAGCAGCGACAGCTCGCGACACTGACCTCCCAGGACATGGCTCCTTCCTCGGCCGGCCGCCCAGCAGATGTCATCGAGACGGGTTCGCGTGCGACCGCGCTCCGCGTGCTGGTGTTGCAGCAGCAGACGGTCCTGGGTGAGTACCACGCCAGCCTGCGAGAAGAGTTTCAGTTCTTCGTCGCAGTAGCGCAGGATGCGGCGTTGCGGGACGCCCTAACAGTGGCAGCGATCCAGACACCAGCCGCTGCCGCGGTGAACGTCGACCTCGGCGCCGTGGTCTCGGAGCTGCAGCAGCAACGAGCGGCGACCGCTGCCGCATCCGCTGTGCCCGTTGAGGCAATTGTTCGGCAGATCAGCCTGGTCGCGCGACCTCCCAGATTCCTGGCGCCGGTTGGCGGCGTCGTGTCCCAGGGCTTCGGCCCGACCAACTTGGCAATGGAGCCGTCGATCATGTTCCAGGGAGTGACTTACGCGCACTTCCACACAGGCATTGACATCATGAACGTCCTCGATAGCCCGATTGCGGCGGCGGCGGCCGGGCAGGTGACCTTCGCCGGGAGTGATCGCGACGCCTCCGGTCACCTCGTCGGCTACGGGAACTACGTTGTCGTTGCTCATGGAGGCGGCTACATGACGGTCTACGGGCACTTGGACAAGGTCCTCGTGGCCACCGGTCAGGTCGTTGGCGCTGGCGAGGAGATTGGGTTGCTGGGCTCCAGTGGCTGGTCCACCGGCCCCCATCTGCACTTTGCGATTCGCCTCAAGGGGATCTTCGTCGATCCCGAAACCCTGCTCGGCAGCGCGGTACGTCCGTGAGGATTCCATGTCCGGCGGCGCTTTAGGTGGGGATGCACAAGAGGGTGGCAACGGTCCGTGGCGCCTTTTCGCTATTGAAAACGACGCTGGGGAGCGCGTCGTGTGTGGAAATACGGAGGTGGCGAGCGTCCGGCTCCGTCACCCACGTCGGCGAGACGCGGGTGCCCCTGCCGCGACCACAGACCACACCACAGACCACCAAGGAGGGGCCCAGATGCCAGGGGTAACACGCCGCGGTTTCATGTACTCGTCAGGCGCCGCCGCCGCGGGCTTGGCCACGGCCGGCGTTGCCGGCGGTGCGCTGTCGGGAATTCTCGGCTCTGCGGCACCCAGTCTCGCCACCGCCAACGCGGACCAGCGAATGGTCGCGTACGTGCGCGACGGCTCCAAGGGCGAGGTGACCGTGATGGTGGGAGACCGCGCAGTGACCTTCCACGACGCTCAGCTCGTCCGTCGCATGCAGAAGGCAATCGCGTGATCGACACGCTCACCACACCCGCAACGCCAGGAGGGGAGTAACCACCATGTCGTCCCACAGGGAAGCGCCGGCAATCTCCGAGGACCCGGTCGCTGACAATACCGACGTCTACGCCTTCGTCAGTCCTGACAAGCCCAGTACGGTCACGTTGATCGCCAACTTCGTCCCGTTGGAAGACCCGGCGGGGGGACCGAACTTCTTCGTGTTCGGCGACAGCGTGCTGTATCAGATCCATGTCGACAACGACGGCGACGGGCTGGCCGAGGTCACGTACGGGTTCTCGTTTAGCACCACGTACGCGTATCCCAACTCGTTCCTGTACAACGTGGGCCCGATCACCTCGATCAGCAGTCCCAACCTGAACCGACGTCAGGTGTACACGGTCACCCGCACCACCGATGCGGGCACCGTGACGCTGGGCAGCGGGCTGGCCTGCCCACCGTGCAACATCGGGCCGGCGTCCACGCCGGACTACGACGACCTGGCTGGGGAGGCGGTTCACAACCTGGGCGGAGGTCGGACCGTGTTCGCCGGCCAGCGAGCCGAGGGCTTCTACGTCGACCTCGGCGCCATCTTCGACCTCGGCGACCTGCGGCCCTTCCAGAGCCTGCACATCGCCACCCACATGCCCAACAGCCAGGGCATCAACGCCACCAAGTACAAGAACGTTCACTCGATCGCCCTCCAGGTTCCCAAGACAGACCTCACAGCCGGTGGCAGCGCTCCCGCCGACCCCACCAAGACCAGCTCGACGGTCGGCGTGTGGGCCACGGCCAGCCGCCAGATGTCGCGGATGTACGAGGCCAACGGCACCATCCTTGACACCGGCGGCCGCGTGCAGGTCTCGCGGCTGGGCAACCCGCTCGTCAACGAGGTTCTCATCCCGGTCGGCAAGAAGGACTACTGGAACTCTCAGCAGCCGGTCAATGAGAGCCAGTTTGCGCAGTACTTCGCCCATCCCGAGCTGGCATCTCTGCTGCCGGGCCTTTACCCGGGGGTCTTCCCCCACCTCAACGCCCTGAACAAGTCCGGCAAGCCACGCGCGGACATCGAGGCGATCTTCCTCACCGGCATCCCCGCAGGCCTTATCCCGGGCTTCCAGAACTACACGGGATCGGTGCAGGCGGAGCAGCTCCGTCTCAACATGGCGATCCCGCCGACCACCAGCAAGCCCAGCAACCTCGGTCTTCTCGGCATGGACCCGGCGGGCTTCCCCAACGGGAGGCGCGTCTTCGACGACGTCACAACCATCGAGTTGCGGGCGCTCGCCGGCGTGACCTACGCGCTGGTCGACAAAAGCTACGTGCCCGACAAGGCTGCCGGGGAGATCACCCAGGGAATCAACTCGAGCAACACCGACCTGACCGCGGACAACACGGTGCACTACCGGTCCGCGTTCCCGTACTTGGGCCATCCCCACGCGGGCTTCGATGTTCCCAACGACAACGAGCCCGCCCCGGTCACCAGGTACTAGAGGAGGGCCCGCTGGGGGCGACGCGTCGCCCCCAGCCCCGCCTTGAGCAGATGGCTGAACACAACGATCTCGGACCCACCGGCGCCGGATCTGTCGTCGCGAACATCGGCGGCGACCGCGGCGCGCTGGTTCTCTACACGCCGGAGTCCATGGTCGGTGCCGAGATTGAGGTCAGCCTGGCAGCCGGCGGCGTCAGAACGCACGTGGCTGTTCGCGAGCGACGTGCGGGAGCCGAGCGACAGTTCGCCGCCTTCTATCCCACCCTCGTCGCTGGAGAGTACGTCGTGTGGGACGCGTCGTCACGCCCCACAGGGATGGTCACCATCGTCGGCGGAGAGGTGGCTGAGTTGTCTGTACGTATCACCGACCGCGCTCGCGGTCAGCATCACTTCTCGCTTTCGCCCGGGACCTGAAATCGCCTGCTGAGGGCGTCCGGCTGGCCACGTCAACCGGTGACAATCAACAGAGGTCATACGCCATGCCATTCGTCGGGACCGGTCACATTTGGCTGATCGGGATACTGCTGATCATCGTTCTGATCATCTGGGGCCCTGGTAAGCTCCCCGATGTCGGATCTGGAATGGGTCGGGCCATTCGCGAGTTCCGCAAGGCCTCCGAGTCAACCAAGGCAGAGTTCTCCAAGGCGACCACCATGGGGACGTCCGACGGGCCTGTCGCCACGGTGCCTGTGGTGCCTGTGGTGCCCTCGCCGGCGGCCGTTGCCGACCCGGTCCCGGTTGCCGCCGGTGTGACCCACGACGCCGGCGGCGAGGGCAACCACCGCACGCCGAGCTGACGTGACGTCGGCGACGCGGAGGGGGTGAGCGGGTGCAGGGGGTGGCCGGCGACGAACGCCGTATGCCGGTCCTCCAGCACCTCGAGGAGCTCAGGCGCGTCCTGATCATCTCGACGCTTGCCTGGGCTGCAGCCACCGTGGCGGCACTCGTTTTCCACGCGGCGATTTTCGAGTTCCTACTCCATCCCTTGGTCTCCGTCCTGGCAAAGACCAACCACATCACGTCGTCCGCGATCTTCACCAGCCTCACCGAGGGGCTCACGATTCCCATCAAGATCTCGGCGATCGTCGGATTCGTCGCAGCTTTGCCAGTGATCATCTGGCAGACGTGGGAGTTCACGTCGCCAGGGCTTCGCCCGGTCGAGAAGAAGTTCGTCGGACCGTTCATCGCCTCCGCGATGCTGCTCTTCGCAGGTGGCGCGGCATTTGCCTACCTGGTGATGCCGATCGGGCTCAACTTTCTGGCCACGTTCCTCGGCAACAGTGCGGTCTACCTGCCCGACATCGACTCGTACCTATCCTTCCTGCTGCTCCTGATCGTTGCTTTCGGGGTGACATTCGAGTTGCCCGTCATCGTCATCCTCCTCGGCGTGCTCGGCGTCGTCTCCTCCCGTCTGCTACGCGCCAAGCGCAAGCTGATCTGGGGGCGATCATCGGCGCTGCCCTGCTGGTCACGCCGGGTGCAGACCCGTATACCCCGACTGCCTTGTTCGTCCCGCTGATCCTCTTTTTCGAGGCCTCCGTTCTCATCCTTGACAAGGTGCTGAAGCGATGACGGCTGACTGACCCAGTTTGCGCTCGGCTTGCTGCTCGCCACGCGCCTTGTGCCCGGTCGTCTGCGGGGCGCGGGGCTCGGCCTCTTGGCTGTCGCGATCAGTGAGGCGGCCCTGCAGAGGTTGCCGGCCAGCATCAGCGCTCCGGGGGTGTATCGGGCCTTCGACGACGGTTGGGGTTTTGGCCTCTTGATCGCTGCCTACGGCGCTGTGGTGACGCTCGCGGCGAGTCGCTCGCTGAGGTCACGGCAGCGCCCATAGCGAGACAGGGCGCGGGCTCAGTTGGGAGGCGCGCCCTCATGCTGACGGGGTGTGACCAGGCCTTCGCGGCCTCGCTCCACGAGCCAGACGTCGGTGGTGAGGTGATCTACGCTTTGATTGGCCAGTGACCCAGGTGTCGTCGACCGCGCGCGCAGATCGCGGAGTCGCCATTCACGCGCATGCGCTGACGCACTCGTACAGCCGTGGGAGACAGAGCGTCTCAGTTCTGCGCGGCATCGAGCTCGAGATCGACGCGGGAAGTCATGTCGCGCTGCAGGGACCGTCTGGCGCCGGCAAGAGCACCCTCCTCAGCCTGCTCGGTGGGTTGGAACCCCCAAGCGGCGGGGAGCTCGTGGTGGGCGATCACGACCTGCGCAGGACGCGTGGCCGTGCGCTGGCGCAGTACCGCCGCCTCATCGTCGGGTTCGTCTTCCAGCATTTCGGCCTTGTCGAGGTGCTCACCGCTCGTGAGAACGTCATGCTCGCGATGAGCTTGTCGCGGGTCCCTCCGGCAGCGCGCCGCCGCCGCACGGATGAGGCACTCGCTGCGGTCGGACTCAGCCACCGCGGCACCCATCGCCCGGCACAGTTGAGCGGCGGTGAACGGCAGCGGGTGGCGATCGCACGCGCAATTGTCAAGCAGCCGCGCCTCCTGCTCGCCGACGAGCCGACCGGCAACCTCGACGACGAGGTTGCGGTCCGCGTGCTCGACCTGCTCGACGCTCTGCGGCGCGAGCACGGCTGCACCTTGGTGGTGGTGACCCACAGTGCGCTCGTCGCTGCGCGGGCGGATCGCCACCTCAGGCTTCGCGACGGCGTGGTGCAGTTGTGAGTTGGCGTGACGGGATCGCGCTGGCGCTGCGCAGCATCAGGCGCAGGCCGGCACGAACGGTGCTCACCATTCTCGCTGTTGCACTGGGCAGCGGGCTCCTCGTTGCCCTGGTGGCGATCGCACAGGTGGCCGACACGCAGGTGATCGGCCAGCTCGGCAAGGGCGGTCCGACCAGCGCCATCACCGTACTGCCCGCCGCCGCGACGAGCGCGCAGCTTGGCAGCGACTCAGCTCAGTCAGGTCAGCCCAACCCGATCACCGCCGAGACGGTGCGCACGATCAGCCGTGCTTCGGCGGTCAGCTCCATCCAGACGGTGATCAGCCAGGCGGTTATCGTCGTGCCACCACCGCTGGGCCAGTCGATCCCCAACTTCCTCGGTGAAGATCCTGACCGCGGGTTGGCCAGGACGTTCTTCGACAACCTCATCGGCGTCGACCTGAACTCAGCCGGCAACCTGCCCATTACGCTCCTGGCCGGGCGTCTCCCAACTCCGGGTTCCATGTCCGAGGTGGCCGTGACGGCCGGGTACCTCGATCACGTGGGTGTGGACGTCAAACACCCGGACAGGGTCCTCGGGAACGTGATCGAGATCGGCGCGCCGCAGGTCACCGATGCGTCCGCCGGCAGCGTCCGATCGCGGTGGACGCGCGCGGCAATCACCGGCGTGGTCGCGCAGAACGCGGGCAGCGGCAACCTCCTGGCCACCCAGGAGCTCGCATCCGCGGACCGCGCGTGGCAACTGGACGGTGTGGACGGCAGCAGCATCGGGCTCCCACTGCCGCCGTCACCATATGCCGGTCTGATCGTGGTGGCCGACTCCCTCAGTGACGTGCACCAGGTGCGTGCTGAGATCACAACCCTCGGCTTCGCCAACAGCGCTCCGGAACACCTGGTGGCGTCCACGCAGCGCTACCTGCACGTCGTCGACATCGTGCTCGGGGCCATCGGCACCATCGCCCTGGTCATCGCGGTGCTCGGCATCGCCAATGCCCTGCTCGCCGCCGTGCGCGAGCGGCGCCAGGAGATCGGCATCCTCAAGGCCATCGGCGCCCGCGACGGCGACATTCTCCGCTGGTTCCTCACCGAGGCCTTCCTGTGCGGTGGCATCGGTGGCATCCTTGGCACTCTGTTCGGATTGGGGGCGGTCGCCATCACTGCGCAAGTGGTGGACACGTACCTCGTTGGCCAGGGCCTCGCCAGCGTCTCGCTCGGGGGCGTTCCGATCCTCACGGCGATGGTTGGGGTGTTCGGCTCGGTGCTGTTGTCGCTCCTCGCCGCCGCATGGCCGGCGCTACGCGCCGCGCGCCTGCCCGCTCGCGAGGCGGTCGGGGCACTGTGAGACCCAGCGTGGCGAAGCTCGTGGGGACGGTGGCGCTCGCCGTGGCCTGCGCGAGCTGCGCCGGCGGCCCGCCTCCGCTCACCTCGGGCCCGACGATTCCCGCGGCCGGCAGGCCGGTCGTCTACGCCGCGCTCGGCGCCAGTGAAACCGCGGGCACCGGCTTGAACGACACTTCGTTGCGTGCGCGGTATGCGTGGCCGCAGCTGTTCTTCAATGCGGCGCTTCCGCGGGCGGCGACGTACTACAACTTCGCCGTGCCCGGCACCACCACCGAAGCGGCCCTGCGAGAGGAAGTCCCGCCGGCGCTTGCCGTGCACCCGGGCATAGTCACGGTCTTCTTCAGCATCGACGACCTGGTTCAGGGGGTGTCGCCGACTACCTTCGGCACCAACCTGGACGCCATCGTCCACGCCATGCGCCAGGGCGGCCGGGCTCGGGTGCTCGTGGGCAACGCTCCGGCGATCGACACCCTCCCCGCATTTCTGGCCTGCCGAGGCGTGTCGTTCGAGGGGGTGCACTGCCCGGTGCTCGCGGGCGTCACCATTCCGCCGACGCAGGCTGTTGATGCCGCCGTGAGCGCCTATGACGCAGCCATCGCCGCGGTGGTCGCGCGCGAGGGCGCCACTCTGGTCGACCTGCGTGCCCACAGTGACCAGATCACCGCCCATCCCGAGGACGTCGCCCCGGACGGGTTGCACCCGAGTCCGCTCGGCGATCAGATGATCGCCCGGCTGTTCGCGACTGCGTTCGAGGTGAAGCGTGCCGGCTGAGGGCGGGTTCAATCGGAGCTCAATGGCCCGTTACCGGCACGGCACCTCGGCACACGCACCTGGCGCCGCGATGAGCTACCGTGACAAGCGTCCCGGATCCGCTGAGGAGCGGGCGCCGGGAGTGGTCCGTCAACCTTCCGGCCGCGTATGAGGGGCAGGCCCCGGCGGGCGTGATGGCGGATCCGCGGAGGAGGACGTTCGTTGCCGTACGCTGAGTTTGCCGTGATCGGCGGCAGCGGTTTCTACGCGCTCATCGACGGTGAGGGCGCCGAACGGGTGGCCGTCGAGACACCGTATGGGGAGCCAAGCGACACCGTCGCGCTGGGCTTTGTCGCTGGGCGCATGGTGGCCTTCCTGCCGCGGCACGGCAGTGGGCACACCGTTCCGCCCCATCGCATCAACTACCGCGCCAACCTATGGGCGCTGGCCTCGCTCGGCGTGACGCGCGTGATCGCGCCATGTGCGGCCGGAAGCCTCCGCGCCGAGGTCGACCGTGGCGACGTCGTGGTCTGCGATCAGGTCATCGACCGCACCCGAGGACAGCGTCACGACACGTTCTTCGACGGACCGGAGGTGGCCCACCTCAGCGCGCCATCGCCCTACTGTGCCGAGCTGTCCGCCGCCGCGGCGACGGCGTGCACGCAGGCGGGTCTGCACACACACCACGGCGGGACCGTGCTGGTGATCGAAGGGCCGCGGTTCGCGACGGTCGCGGAGTCACGTGAGTTCGCACGAACCGGAGCCCACATCATCAACATGACCCAGTACCCGGAGGTCGTGCTCGCCCAGGAGCTCGGCATGTGCTACGCGGGACTCGGACTGGTCACCGATCATGACGCCGGAGTGGACCGCGACCAGCCGAGCCAGGCGGTGACCCAGGAGGAGGTGCTGCGCGTCTTTGCCGCCAACCTCGAGACGCTGCGCGCCGCGATCATACGGCTCATCGCCGCGTTGCCCGCGACGCGCGGCTGCGACTGTGCAGCGCGCCGGCCACAGACGATCAGGCATTGAGCGCCCTGGACCGGGCCGGAGCGCGCGTGGCAGTCATCATTCCAGTGCGCGACGAGGCGGACAGCATTGGTGCCGTGGTCGAGACGGTCCGCACCGAGCTGGGCGCCGAGGTCATCGTCGTCGACAACGGCAGTCGTGACGGCAGCGGCGCAATTGCCGAACGGCACGGGGCTCGCGTCATCGGCGAGGCACGGCGCGGATACGGCTGGGCCTGTCGCACCGGCTGTACCGCCGCCGCGGGCAGCGACGTCGTGGTCATCATCGACGGCGACGGCAGCATGGCCGCGGCTGACATCCACCGCCTTCTGAAGCCCATCCTCCGCGACGAGGCGGACATCGTGTGCGGCGCCCGACCGCGCGGGTCTGCAGCCATGCCATGGCACCAGCGCGCGGGCAACCACGTCATCGGGCTGCTGTTGCGCACCTTGTACGGGCTGCCGCTGCGCGAGCTCGGGCCATTCCGGGCTGTGCGGGTGGCGACGCTCACCGGCCTTGCCCTTCCGGGCTCGCGGTACGCGTGGCCGGCACAGATGCTCGCGCGAGCTGCCCGGTCTGGTCTGCGCGTTGCCGAGGTGCCGGTGGGATACGCCGACCGGACCGCAGGACGGTCGAAGATCGGCGGCAGCGTGCGCGGTTCGTTCGGCGCCGCGTGGGGGGTCGGGTGGGTGCTCATCGGCGAGCGGCTGCGATGAACGCGCTTGTCGTCTTTGGGCGTTCGCCGGACACCGGCTCCGGCAAGAGCCGCCTGCGACCCCTGCTGGGGAGCGGTCGCGTCGACCTGCTGTACTCCGCCTTCCTCGAGGACATCCTCGGCTGGGAGCTGCCGCCCGCGACCACCATCTTCGTGGCCCTCACCGCGGAGCCCAACGGCCTCACCCGGATGGCACCGGACGCGACCTTCCTGGTGCAGCCGGCTGAGGCGTTCGGGGACAGGATCAGCGCGGCAGTGGACAGTGTCTTCGCTGCCGGCGCGGCGCGGGCCGTGATCGTCGGCACGGACTCGCCCACGCTGCCGGCGGTGACCCTGGCTGCGTGCTTCGACAGACTCTCCGAGCACCGTGCCACGCTGGTGCCGGCCGCCGACGGAGGGTGGGTGGCCATGGGTGTCGACGCAGCGCTCGACGGCTCCCTCGCCGGCGTGACCTGGAGCTCTGCGCAGACGTGCGACGCGACGCGGGCGGCGCTCCATCGTGCCGGCCGCAGCCCGCTCCTCCTCGATCCCTGGTATGACGTCGACGACGCCGCCGGGCTGGCGCGGCTGCGCCGCGAGGTGCGTAGTGAGACCGGGTCAGCGCGAGCGCCACGCACAGCGCGAGTGCTCGCCCTGTCACCGTGACCGGCCGTGATCCGCCGGACACTTCTACAACGCGGGCCACTGCTTGTCGCCGTGGCGACAGCGCTCGTCGTCGCCACGACAACCCTGCTCCGCTACCTCACTTTCCACTCGCCGGCATATGACCTTGGGTTCTTCGAGCAGGTCACCGAGCAGACCGCTCACGGCCACCTGTTCGTGTCGGCCTTCCTCCCGTACTCGTTCCTCGGTGAGCACTGGGAGCCGCTGCTCGGGGTCTTCGCCCAGTTCGACCGCCTCGTGCCGACCCCGATCTGGTTGCTTCTCATCGAGGCGGTGGCGGTAGGGGCGGCCCCGCTAGCGGCTGCCCGGCTCGCCGCTGCCTGGCTGCCCCTGTCGAAGGCGGCACCGCTCGTCGCCGCCCTGGCGATGGCGTGCAGCCCGTTGCTCACCACCGGCGCCGCCTTCGACTACCACACCGAGGCGCTGACGCCGGCGGTCGCGCTCTTCGCGCTCGACGCGGCCGCTCGCGGACGCTTTCTCCGCTTCGTTCTCCTTCTGCTTCTCCTGGCTGCCATCAAGGAGGACGCGCTTCTCGTCGTCGCTGGGGTCGGCTGGATCGCCTGGCGCGCCGACGGCAGGCGCATCGGGCTCGCGGCCGCCGGCGCTGGTGTCGCCGGCTTCCTGACGCTGGTCATCGCTGTCATGCCCTTCTTCCGCCACGGGCTGCCCACCGATCTCCTCAAGACATACGGTTGGTTGGCACCCGCCAGCAGGTCGGTAGCACACCTCTTGGTCACCGCGATCAGCCACCCGGGAACGGTGATGAGCCACCTTCTCTCCCACGACGCGCTGTACGGCTGGGCGATCGCTCTCCTGCCCCTGGCATTGTTGCCGCTCCTCTCAGGTTGGGCACTTCTGGGCGCCCTTGCTGTGCTGCTGGTTCCGCTGATGACCAATGTCCCCGCCGAGATGTCGCTCCACTACCAGTACGGCCTCGAAGCTGCCCCGTTGCTGCTGGCCTGCGCCCTCCTTGGCTGGCGGCGGCTCGCGAGCGACGGCGCTGCTCGTCAACGCCGTCTCGGCGCGTTGCTCGCCGCCACGTCGGTGGCCGCCTATGCGGTGGCAGCGCCGCTGCCCGGCGCCCTCGGCTTCGACGCGTCGACGGTGTCCGGCGTCGGCCGGCACGCGGACGTTGAGCGGCTGCTCGGCCTGATCCCGCCGAATGCGCCCGTCGCCGCACAGACCGGCCTCGTCGCCCACCTCGGCAATCGCGCCTCGTTGTGGGAGTTCCCATCGGGACTCGGGGTGCCGTACGTCGTGCTCGACGCTGAGGGACCGATCAGCACCCAGTCGCGGCACGGCTTCGCTCGCGCCGTGGCCGAACTACCGTCCGCCGGGTACGCGGTGATGGCGGCGGCGGCGGGCGTGACGCTATGGGCCCGGTGCTCGGTCGCGCCGGTGGGAAGCTGCGCTCATCGGTCAGCGGCCGGACCGATAGACTACCCCGGCCTCGCCCATGATCCGATCGGGCTCGGAATCCGTAAAGGCTGGACGTACACATTCGGATACCCAGGGGAGTCAGGGTGAGCGTGACGATGGCGCCGCGAGTGATCCAGGAACGGCTTGCCCCAGTACTCGAGGCCGCCGCCGGCAACGCTGCCGATGTCGACCGGGCAGGCAGGTTTCCGCGGGAAGCAGTCGACGCCCTGCGCGACAGTGGCCTCTGCGGGCTGACCGTGCCCGAGGCAGAGGGTGGCCTCGGGGGCAGCCCGCACGACCTCGTCGAGGTCATGTCGAGCGTCGCTGCGGCGTGTGGGTCCACGGCGATGATCTACCTCATGCACGTCGCCGCCACCATGCCCGTCGCGGTGGCGCCCCCCGATGGCCATCCCGGCCTGCTCCGCGAGATGGCGAGCGGCGCCAAGCTCGGCACGCTGGCGTTCAGCGAGCGCGGGAGTCGCAGCCATTTCTGGGCACCGGTCTCACGGCAGGCACAAACCAACGGTTCCGTCGCTTTCAGCGCGACGAAGAGCTGGGTGACCTCCGCCGGCGAAGCCGACATCATCGTTTCGTCAGCGCTGGTGCCCGAGGGCGGCCCCATCGACAGTGACCTGTTCGCGATCCCGCGCGCAACCCCCGGCATTGAGCCCGGTGGGCCGTGGACCGGCATGGGGTTGCGTGGCAATGACTCGCGGCCGATGTCGTTGGAGGTCGAGATCCCCGCCGGTTGGCGGCTGGGCTCACCGGGCGAGGGCTTCCGTCTGATGATGGAGGCGGTGCTGCCGTGGTTCAACCTCGGCAACGCGTCGGTCTCCCTTGGGCTCGCGACCGCGGCTGCCGACGGCGCAGTGAAGCACGCCACGGGTTCATCGTTCCAGCACCTCGGTGAGAGCCTTGCCGACCTTCCGACGATCCGCGCGCAGCTCGCGCGGATGCACATCCGCACCGACGCGCTGCGCTCGTACCTGCACGAGGTGGCTGGATCGCTGATGCAGCCCGACGACCGAACCCAGCTGCGCGTGCTCGCCAGCAAGGCGTACGCCAACGACACCGCGCTCGAGGTCACCGACATGGCGATGCGCGTCTGCGGCGGCGCGGCGTTCTCGCAGCACCTCGCCATCGACCGCTTCTTCCGCGACGCTCGCGCCGGGCACGTGATGGCTCCGACAGCCGACGTTCTCTACGACTTCTACGGCAAGGCGATCACCGGCCGTCCGCTCTTCTGATGGCGGCCCGGACAGTCGTCGTCGGCGCGGTGGCGTACACGGCCAACGTGGTGCCCATCTGGGACGGCATCCGCGAGTACTTTCGCGGCAAGGAGCCGGACATGGACTTCGTGCTGTTCTCGAACTACGAGCGTCAGGTTGATGCTCTCATCGCCGGGACGATCGACATCGCCTGGAACACCAACCTGGCCTGGGTTCGCACTGTGAAGCAAACCGGCGGACGGTGCCGCGCCCTCGCCATGCGCGACATCGACGTCACCTTCCGCAGCGTGTTCGTCAAGCGCGCCGGTGACTCGATGGCGAGCATCGATGACCTCCGCGGACGCCGGATTGCGCTAGGGTCGCGTGACTCCACCCAGGCGGCGATCCTCCCGCTCTATTACTTGCGCCGCGCCGGCCTTGAGGACATCGAGGTGGTGCGCTACGACCGCGACGCGGGCAAGCACGGGGACACCGGGCGCAGCGAGATCGACTCGCTGCGGGCGATGCTCGACGGTGAGGCCGACGCCACCGCGATCGGCATCACCACGTGGGAAAGCATCGGCCGCGACGACCTCATGAAAGGGACGGTAGAGGCATTTTGGGAGACGCCCGAATACTGCCATTGCAACTTCACAATTACCAATCTCGACGCGGCCGTGGCGGACGCCTGGGCTGCGAGCCTGCTCGCCATGGACTGGGACGTCCCGGAGCAGCGCCGGATCATGGAGATGGAGGGACTGCAGCGCCGCTGGGTGCGGCCTGAGCTCGCCGGCTATCAAACGCTGTTCGAAGCCGTCGAGGAGCAGGAGATCCCACTTCGATGGTGATCCTCGACCTCGTTGAGCGGGTGGGCCCTCTTGCTGAAGGCATGGTGGTCCGGGTCGACGCCGGCCTGCCCGCGGAGGTCGAGCTCGCGCGCGCTTGGTGTGACAGGACCGGCAACACGCTCGTCGAGGCGACAGGGCAGTGGATTGAGATTCGCCGGGGCCGTACGGCCGCCGCCCGCAGTAGCCTGCCTCCGGAGCGTCGGCCGGGCGTTCGCCTTTGGATGTACACGAACTTCGACTGCAACCTGGCGTGCGCGTACTGCTGCGTCCGTTCCTCGCCACGGGCGCCGCGCCGGGCCCTCGGCTCCGAGCGCATCGCCCGGCTCGCCGCGGAGGCCGCCGCCTGGGGAGTTGAAGAGCTGTACCTCACCGGCGGTGAGCCCTTCATCCTTGCCGACATCGACGAGAGCATTCGGGCGTGCGTGGCACTCCGCCCGACCACGGTGCTCACCAACGGCATGCTCTTCACCGGCCGTCGCCTGCGCACCCTCGCGGGGTTGCCCCGTCAAGGCCTCGCGCTGCAGATCAGCCTCGACTCCGCGACGCCGGCGATGCATGACCACAACCGCGGCGAGGGCAGCTGGGATCGGGCGATGGCGGGAATCCGCACCGCGCTCGACCTGGGTTTCAGGGTGCGCGTTGCAGCCACCATCGATCAGAACAATCCAGGGGCTCTCGCCGCGGCGGACCAACTCGAGGCGCTTCTCGACGAGCTCGGCATAGCGGCCGAGGACAAGCTCACCCGGCCAGTGGCCCTGCGCGGCTTCGCCGACAGCGGCCTGGTGCTGGCGCCCGAGACGATGGTGCCTGAGGTGACAGTCACGGCGTCGGGCGTCTACTGGCACCCTGTCGGCGCGGACGACACCGACATGCTCATCGACTCGGTGCTGTTCCCGCTGGCGCCTCGCATCGACCGGATTGTGTGCCTGTTCGAGGAACACGCGCAACGGCAGGCGTCAGCTGCAATGGTGTTCCCGTGCGCCTGATACGCTCCGACCGTGTCCCCGTCGTGAGCTGGAGCGCGGCACTGGTCGTGCTTCGGACATTCCTTGGAATCGCGTACTTCACCAATGGGCTGGCGAAGCTGATCGGATTTAGCAACTTTACGATCGGCCCCTGGACGCAGTACCTCATCAACCGACCCGGTGCCAAGGGCGTCCTCACGTATGACGTGCACAACCCGCACTACGGCATCCCGCTGGCGCGGGATTTTGCTCACAACTTCGTTCTGCCCAACTGGGACGTGATTGGCTGGGTCGTGACCGCTGGCGAGTTGGGCGTAGGCATCGCCTTGCTGCTCGGCATCTTCGGCCGCCTCGGGGCGTTCGCCGGTTTCCTCATGGCGCTGATGCTATTTATCTGGGATCTTGGTGCCGGTGGCTGGACCTACGACTACTTGTACGACGTCGTACTGTTGGGCATTCTCATGCTGACACCCAACCTCCCCGGACTCGACCGCTTGATGCCGTGGTCACGCGCCTATCGCGGTCGACGGACGGTCCAGGCGCCGGCGACCACGTCGACCGGCTAGAGCACAAGCAGAACCGATCGCGCCGGGCCGCGGGTGACCGGTAGGCAGGCGCGAGTGATCCGCTTGCGGCGGGCCCGCGTACGCAGGGGGTGAGCTCAGATCGCTCTGAGAGAAACCACACAGGGGTCACGCATGTTCACTGCACCACGACTCGTCGGCACATCTGGCGGCGCCATCATGGCGGCGCTCATCATCGCGGGGTGCGGAGCAGACGCGAGCACGTCCTCCTCGACCTCGACCGCCGGTGCGACAACCGGCACAACTACCAACAGTGTCGTCGCACCGGCGGCGGCGCTCAACATCACGGGCGGTGCGACGAAGGTTGACATCGACCCGGCCACGGCGATGGTCCTTCAGCAGCACGGTGTCTCAGTGGCACCGGTGGCGCCCGCGACCGCGGCGATGGTCAACGGCACCGTTGAGGTCACCTTCCCAGTCACCACAGGCTACGCTGCCATCTACCCCAACAGTGACCTTCCATACATTCGGGGCAGCATCGCGCACAGCGGCGGCATCACGTTCTCCGGCGGTGGCAAGTCGCTGACCGCCACGGATTTCGTCATCAACCCCGGCGTGTCGTCCCTGACCGCCACCGCTGGCGGCAAGGGTGTGCCGCTGCTCGATCTCGCTGGAAACAAGGCAATCGTCAGCACCGACTCGGCTGGCGTGCACATCAACGGCGTGGTTGCATCACTGTCTACAACCGCGGCGGACGCGCTCAACAGCACGTTCGGTGTCTCCCTCTTTGCGCGGGGCATCAAGGTCGGCGTTGCCAGCGTCACCGTGGCGGGTACCGCTGATCCAGGCGGCGCTGCCAAGGCGCAGGTGGAGCAACTCTCCGGCCAGGCAACGTCAGTCCTCATCAATGCGGGAACTGCCCAGGTGCTGCAGCAGCATGGCGTGAGCGTTGCCCCAGTTGGGCCGGCCACTGCGTCGACCTCCGGGGGCCTCACCGTCATGTTCCCGATCACGAGCGGGTACGTTGCCGTGTACCCGAAGTCCAGCCTGCCCTTCATCCGGGGACTCATCACCCACAGCGGCGGACTCACCTTCTCGGCTGGGTCCAAGTCCTTGACGGTGACGGACTTCGTCATCGACCCCGGGACCTCCCAGCTCTTCGCCACGGTCGCAGGTTCCGGCGCGGTCGTTCCGCTTCTCGACCTGCACGGCGACGCGCTGACCATGAGCGCTGATCCCTCGGGCGCGATTCACATCGACAACGTCACTGCGACGCTGTCGTCGTCGGCGGCCGGCGCCCTCAATGCCACCTTCGGAGTGACGCTGTTCACCGCGGGGATCGCCGTCGGCGTGGCCTCCGTGGTCGCGGTGGCCGCGACGCAGTAGCCCCCCGCTAGGTCGCACAGGCCGGAGCCGGCCCCCTGGCAGCAGGTGGGCGCCCGCTCCTTGCTGCGCCACGAGCTTTCCCACAGTGGCAACGACACTCGCCCGGCACTGCTGGCCGCTCCCCGCCGGACGGAACGAGATCGCTGGTTGTGGATCGGCCGGCGGATGGGGTGGGGGTGGGCCTGGCTTCGATTTGAGCCGGCGGTCACCGCCTCGCTCGTCGCGCCGAGCCGGGCTGCAGTCGCGACGGGTTGGTTGCCATCATCGGCGCGTGAGCAGCGCTTCCGACAGCACACCGCACCCAACGGACGGCCCATCGCCGAGTACGGCCTCCTCTCCGACTGCTCGTCGGCGGCGCTGCTGCACTGCCACGGCTCCATCGACTGGCTGTGCATGCCGCGCTTCGACAGCCCCGCGGTGTTCGCCCGCATCCTCGGCGAGCGTGCTGGGCACTGGTGCATCCAGCCGAGCACAGCGTTCACGGCCCAGCGACGCTACCTGCCCAACTCGCTGGCCATCGAGACCACGTTCACGACCGATGCCGGCGTGGTGCGTCTCACCGACGTCATGGCTGCGCGCACCGGCCAGCGCGAGCATGACCTCGGGCTCGACGCACCGCACGAGGTGCTGCGCCTGGTGGAAGGAGTGGAGGGCAGCGTCGAACTGCACCTCGAGCTGGCTCCGCGCCCCGAGTACGGTCTGGTGCGGCCACTGTTCCGCCGCACCGACAACGGGGGACGCACCTTCGGCGGGCCCAACCAGGTGGCGGTCACAAGCGGTGTTCCCGTCGAGGTCGACGCCGGCACCATGCGCGCGACATTCGCCGTGACCGCCGGCAAGACTGCCGGTTTCGCGATGCGCTGGGCTGCCGTGGAGAGCCCGGATCCGGTGCCGACGCCCGCGGATGACGTCGCCGCGGCGGTGGCCGACACTGTGGAGGCCTGGCGCTCGTGGGAGGTCCACCACCACTACTACGAGGGCGCCCAGCACGACCGCGTCCAGCTCGGCTCCCGCGTGCTCAAGGGTCTCACCTACCGCCCCACCGGCGCCATCGTGGCGGCACCCACGACATCGCTGCCCGAGACCGTCGGGGGCGAGCGCAACTGGGACTACCGTTTCTCCTGGACCCGCGACGCCAGCCTCACCCTGCAGGCGCTGTACATCGGCACCTGTCCGGACGAGGCTGTCGACTTCGTTTCCTTCATGACCAGCGCCGCTGGCGGTGGCGCGACCGCCGAGGACTCGCTGCAGATCATGTACGGCATCGGCGGCGAGCACGACCTCAGCGAGCGCGAGCTGCCGCACCTCCCCGGGTGGCGTGACTCGCGGCCTGTGCGGGTCGGCAACGGCGCCTGGGGCCAGACGCAGCTCGATGTGTTCGGCCAGCTCCTCGACATGATCTACCGCTACCGTGAGCGCCTCGGCACCCTTCACCCGGAGATCCAGCACTTCGTGTGCCAGCTCGCCGACCGGGCCGCCTCGAGCTGGGAGGGACGCGACGCCGGCATGTGGGAGATGCGCGGTGAGCCGCGCCACCACCTCTCCTCGAAGGTGCTGTGCTGGACGGCCCTCGACCGCGCTGTCAAGCTCGCCGAGGGCCTCGGCGTGGACGCCCGGGTCGAGCGCTGGGCGCAGGAGCGTGACAGGATCCGCGAGGCGGTGCTGACCCGGGGCTGGAGCGAGGCGCGCCACGCGTACGCGCAGTCGTTCGACTCGGACGAACTCGACGCAGCGGCACTGCTCATGCCGGTCGTCGGCTTCCTGCCCGCCACCGATGCGCGCATGACCTCGACCATCGAGGCGATCGCCCGCGACCTCACCGAGGGCGGCCTCGTCCTCCGCTACCGCAACCAGCAGGGTCTGAACGTCGACGGCCTCACCGGCGAGGAGGGCACCTTCGTGATCTGCTCCTTCTGGCTGGTGTCGTGCCTGGCGCAGGCGGGGCAGGTGGAGCGCGCGCAGGGGCTCTTCGACAGGCTGGCCGGCTTCGCGAATGACCTGGGTCTGCTCGCCGAGGAGATCGACGGCGCCACCGGGGAGCACCTGGGCAACCCGCAGGCGTTCAGCCACGTCGGCCTGATCACCGCGGCGTGGGACATCGACCAGGCGCGCGCCGCGGCCACCAGCGCGGCAGGCTAATCCGGAGCCGGCAGTCTTGACGCCGGAGCCCACTGACTCGACGGTGCCGACGGCCTCGTGGCCGAGGATGCGCCCATCGGTGACCTGGGGAAGATCAGCCTTGAGGATGTGCAGGGCCGTCCCGCAGATGGTGGTGGCGTCGACCCGGACGATCGCGTCCGTGTCGGCGGTGACGGTTGGCTTGGCGACGTCCTCCCAGGCCTTCCGCCTGGCCGTGAACGCTCACCCGCGCAGGCGTTGACCGGGCGCGCCAGGGTGGCCCGGATCGCCGGACCGATCCACGACAGGCTCGTCGTGTACGTCCTCGTCGCCGCTGTTGCCGGCCTTCTCGCGCCGGACGCGGCCAGTCGTCTCTCGGCCGGTGTGCCCTACATGCTGGCGGGGCAGGTGCTGGGTGTCGCGCTGACCCTGACCGTTGGGCAGTTCGCTACTGTGGCGCGCCGCCCGCTCCCGGTGTTGCTCGCGCTGGGCGCCCAGTGGACCGTGCTCCCGCTCGCCGGCGTGGCGCTCCTGCATGCCGGTGGCAGTGCGGACCTTCGCGACGGCGCGCTCATCGTGGCGGTCGCCCCGGCGGAGATCACCAGCGCGCTCGTCGCGCTTCTCGCGGGGGGAAGCGGTGCGGTCGCGACGCTCTGTATGGCCGGCTCGCTGCTGCTCGGGACCGTGCTCACGCCGCTGTGGGTGAGCGCCGTGCTCGGGCCCGGTGCACATGTCGACGGGCAGACCCTCATCCTCGAGCTGGCACTCGCGGTGGCGCTCCCGCTGATCATCGGAGTGGGTCTGCGCACCTCGCTTCCCGGGCTCGGCCGGCTGCGATCGCGCGCGCTGGACCTCTCCGCAATCAGTGTCGTGCTGGTGGTGTTCGTCAGCGTCGGCTCGGCGCGCACGCTGCTGTTCTCGACATCGCTGCTCGAGGGCCTGGCGCTGTGCGCCATCCTGCTGCTCGCCGGCTACGCGCTCGGGCTGGTGATCGGCCGGCCCTGGCGCCGGGATGCGCATCTGACGCGAGCACTGCTCTTTCCCGTGGCGATGCGCGAGTTCGGGATCGCGGCGACTGTGGCTCTGGCGGTGAGCCCACGCTCGCTGGGGTTCATCGGCCTGTACGGCCTGACGCTGATGGTCACCGCACCGACAGTGGCGCGCTTGATCCGACCCTGACTGAGGGCAGCCTCGCTACGGGGAAGGGACGATCCGGATGTAGGGCCGCGGTGCCTTCCAGCCGTCCGGGTACTTCTCCTTGGCCTGCTCGTCGCTGACCGACCCCGCGATGATCACGTCGCCGCCCTTCTGCCACTGCGCCGGCGTGGCCACCGCGTGCTTGGCGGTGAGCTGCAGGGAGTCGATGACCCGGAGGACCTCGTCGAAGTTGCGCCCGGTGGTCATCGGGTAGATGAGCACCAGCTTGATCTTCTTGTCGGGCCCGATCACGAACACGTTGCGCAGCGTTTGGTTCTGCGCCGGGGTGCGACTGGTGGGGTCGCCGTCGACGTCCGAGGGCAGCATCCCGTAGAGCTTGCTGACCTTGAAGTCGGTGTCGGCGATCATTGGATAGTTCGGGGCCGTACCCTGCGTCTCCGCGATGTCCTGCGCCCACTTCGCGTGGTTGTCGACGGGGTCAACGGAGAGCGCGATGATCTTGACGCCGCGCTTGGCGAACTCGGGCTCGATGCTCGCCATGTAGCCGAGCTCGGTGGTGCAGACGGGGGTGAAGTCGCGCGGGTGCGAGAAGAGCACCGCCCAGCCGTCGCCGATCCAGTCGTGGAACTTGATTCGGCCCTCGGTAGTGTCGACCTCGAAGTCTGGCGCCGTGTCGCCGATTGTCAGTGCCATCCTGCTGCTCCTGTGCCGCGATCTTTCGTCACCGTCGTGTGGGGTGGTCGATCGTAGCGAAGACTCGCCAGGCCGGCGCCTGACGCCCCGGTCCCGTGTGTTAGCCTACGGCCGGTCGGGCCTCCGTGGGGGAGTGCCCACAGCTCAGGAAGGGGCTAGGAAGGGATGATCCGCAGGCGGGTGCTGTTGTCCATTGCCGTCGTCAGCGTGGCGCTGCCGCTTGTCGGTTCGCCGACCCGGGCCTCAGCGGCCACCCTGGCCTTCAGCACCGTCCAGCTGCCCGACTACGGCGGCGAACCGTCGATCACCTCCGACAACAACGGCCTGCTCTACGTGAGCACCCCGAGCGGTGTGCCGAATCCAAAGGTCACGAACGCTACCGAGCCCGGCACGTACAGGTCGTTCGACAAGGGAGCGAGCTGGGGCCAGATCGAATCCCCGGACCCTTCCAGCGGTGACACCTGCCTGGCCACCGACCAAGCGAATGCTTTGTACTGGTGCAATCTCGCCGGCAGCCAGGGTTCCTTGCCCCTTCAGGCGGACGTGTGGAAATCGAACATCGCGGCCAACGCGGCGTGCACCACCACCGCCGGCACTCCTCCGGGAACGCCGAACTCGTGCAACTGGGTGCACGGCAACCCGGCGGCACTGGGGACCACCAACCCGACGCCGACTCCGTGCACTGTCCCCGGGCAGGCGTCCTACCCGACCAGCTGCAACTTCTTCGGGGTCGACCGGCAGTGGACGGCAGCGTCGAACATCGTCGCCCCGCATCCCATCCCCGCCGGCTACACAGGTCCGCAGGTGGTGCTCATGTACCACGACTTCTACGGACCCAGCCAGATCTGGGTGAACATCTCCAACGACGGCGGACAGACCTTTGGCGCGCCTATCGAGGTCTTGGCCAACTCGGCGACGGTCACCGGCGCCGTTGTCGCCGAGGGATTCACGCTGTGCAATACCGTCCCGGCCGGCGTGCAGATCGTCAAGCCCAATCTTCCCCACGCGGGACGCATCTACGTCTCGTGGATCTCCGTCGACGTGGCCTCGAACGCCAACGGCTGCAACATCAGCATGGACCAGTCATTCCACACTGCCTGGGTCGCGTACTCGGACGACAACGGAACCACGTGGACGCCGCAGATGGTCTACGATTCCGGCGTTGGCCACGACATGTCCACGCCGTTCGCGAGCTTCACCCTTGACGACAGGGGCAACCCCTACATGGCGTTCAACACGCCGAGCCCGGCCGAGAACCCGGCAGTGTGCGGCGCGGAGTCGAACCTGGGGACGGTCCAGTCCGACGCCAGCTGCATGTTCAACACGTATGTGGTCTGGTGCCAGTGCGGCGGCAACACAGTGTCATTCGACGACGGTGCCGGCCTGATCGGCGGCGCCGCTGCCACCGCCTACCAGGTGAACGCCACCCCGGCAAGCTGTCCGACTGACAACACGCGACCAGTCGAGTGCGGCACCAACATCTACGCCACCGTCGCCGCGGGCGACCCGGGGCAGGTGGATGTCTCGTACCTGCATACCGATGAGATCGTCCCGACCGGGGCACTTGGTGTCGGGAAGTTCGATCCGCTGGGCTGCGACAAGAACGACGAGCCGGCGCCACCGCCAACCTACCCGGCCCGCTGTCATTGGAACCTGTATGGAGCCAAGTCCCTGACCCTAACCTCCCCTCCGGCGACCGCCAGCTGGACCAACGTGCAGATCACCTCCGCGCCGATGCACTACGGCGACATCTGCAACCTGGGGATCGCCTGCGCCCAGGCCGTCGGCCCGATTCCTCGCGATCCACGCCACCTGCTCGACTTCAACCAGGAGACAATCGATCCCACCACCGGCTGCGCGCACATCTCGTATGCGGACGACAACGCCGGGAGCCCCTACGGTGATCCCACCAACCCCAGTCCGCACGGGGGTCACCTGGTCGTTGCCAACGAGATCCCCGACCCGACGACGGGCATCTGCATGACCCTCACCACCGACGTAACAGGGATTCCTGAAGCGCCCTGGGCCGCGCTCTTCGTGCCGGCAGCGGTGGTGGGCGCGCTCAGTTGGGTCCGTGGCCGGCGCCGCCGGACGGCTGCACTCGCCCTGAACTGACAGAGGCGCGCTCAGATCGCGTCCCGGTCCTCGTGGCGGCGTGTCGAGCGCGGGTCGATGTGGTACGGCACGTTCATCACCACCGTGCGTCGCCGGAAGAGCAGAGCGGCCTTGAGGCGCAGCGCGGTCTGGTTGTGGAGCAGGTTGTGCCACCACCGGTCGAGCACCAGCTCAGGCACGACCACGACCAGTGTGTCGTCGGGCCGCTGACGGTCGATCGCGTCGAGGTACGCAAGCAGTGGCCGGATGTAGGAGCGGTACGGGGTGTCGATGATCGTCAGCGGGACATGGTTGCCCCAGGCGTCCCACTTGGCTCGCAGCCGTGCGGTGTGCTCGGGGTTGTCGCAGATGTGGACGGCGATGACGGTGGGGGAGAAGGAGCGGGCCATCGCCAGTGACTCGAAGGCGATGCCGTTGAGGTCGGTGATCGGCACGATGAAGGTGGCCTGGACGGCGATCGGGCGCTTGGAGGTGTCCGCGTCGACCTGGACGGCGACGTCTGAATAGTGACGGTTGATCGCCCGGAAGATCATCACCAGCGTCGGCACGATGAGCAGCACCACCCAGGCGCCTTCGAACAGCTTGCTCGCGCCAAAAACGAGGAAGACGATGCCGGTGAGGCACATGCCGATGAAGTTGAGCGGCAGCCCGTGCTGCCAGCCCGGTTCACGGCGGCGCAGCCAGCGCACCACCATGCCGGCCTGCGACATTGTGAAGGCCAGGAAGACACCGACGGCGTAGAGCGGGATGAGCGCATCGACCTTGGCTTGGAAGATCACCTCGAGCAGGATGGCCAGCAGCCCGAGCACGACGATGCCGTTGCTGTAGGCGAGCCGGTCACCGAGGCGGCCGAATTGGTGCGGCGCGTAGTTGTCGCGGGCCAGGAAGTAGAGCAGCCGTGGAAAGTCTGAGAACGAGGTGTTGGCGGCGAGCACGAGGATGAGGGTGGTCGCGATGGCGACCACAACAAAGAGGATCGAGCCGTTGCCGAAGGCGCGCACCGCCAGTTGGGCGATGACGCTCTGGTAGGTACAGGCGCTGCCGCTGGTGACGGCCGCGCAGCTGATGTGCGAGGGGTCGAATGGACGCAACCCGAGCGTCTGGGAGGCGACGGTGACGCCGACGAACATGACCGCGAGGATCACGCCCATCACGGTCAGGGTGATGCGGGCGTTGCGCCATTCGGGCGGCTTGAACGCCGGCACCCCGTCGCTGATCGCCTCGACCCCGGTGAGGGCTGTGCAGCCTGAGGCAAAGGCGCGGAGGATGAGGAAGAGGGTGAGGCTCTCGGTGCCGTGGATGGCCGCCGTCTCGGTCGCCGGCAGCATCGAGCCGGTGGCACCGCGGACGATGATGGTGATGATCATCGTCAGCATCGCTCCGATGAACAGGTACGTCGGCGCCGCAAAGATCGATCCCGATTCGCGGATGCCGCGCAGGTTGCCGACCATGATCAGCGCGATGAGCGCCACGCAGATGGCCACGCGCTGGCCCCCCGCGGCGGGGATCGCGCTCTGGATCTGGTCGACACCACTGGCCACCGAGACGGCCACCGTGAGCACGTAGTCGGTCATCAGAGCGGCAGCCGCCACCAGGCCGAAAATCGGACCGAGGTTGTCCTTGGCGACGATGTACGAGCCGCCGCCCTTGGGGTACGCCTTGATGGTCTGGCGGTAGCTGAGAACCACGAAGGCGAGGAGGATGACGATCGCCCCCATGATCGCCAGAGAGGCGCCCAGCGCGGCGGCGCCCGCCAGCGCGAGGACGATGAGGATCTGCTCGGTCGCGTAGGCCACCGATGAGAGTGCGTCCGAGGAGAGCACCGCCACCGCCTTGACCTTGGTGAGCCGCTCGTGCACGAACTGGCTCGTGCTCAGAGGGGCCCCGATCAGCGCATTCCGCACCCTCCCGCGCAGCCGTGCCAGCGTCCCGTCGGGTTGAGCCACCCGTGGCGTGACCTGAAGGAGGCCGGGTGCGAGGCGGTCGAAGCCCTGCTGCCTAGCACGGACGACACGGACGAATCGGTCGGCGGGAAGCGCACCACGGTGCTCCACGTTGACCAGGTCAGGTGAGATCGCCCACGGAGACGGGGTGGTGGGGCTGGGCAGCGATTCCCAGGACTCGCCGGCAGCGCGCAGCGCAGCGACCTCGTCGGGGGGGAGGGTCACGTCTGGGACAGCCGGCGCGTCGTTGGTCACGCCACCCTGTCGTCGCTGGGTCCGCTGGGCTGTCGCCGCGCCTTGAGGTGACGGAAGCTGACGCGGCCGATTGGCACGAGGTCCTCGAGGTCAAGGCGCACCACGGTGTGGCGCAGCCAGCGCCGCCGCTCCACCAGCACGTCGCACCCATCCCCGCGATGGACCAATGCGGTGACCCGGCCAAGTCGGCGGCCGGAGTCATCGATGACCCGGCAGCCGAAGAGCGTGGCGGGGTCGAAGCGGTCGCCGTATGTCACGGGCCGAGCATCGCCCGGGCGCGGTCAACGAACCGTCAACGATCCCTGGCCAAGGGCGAGGAGCCGAAGCGATACCCCTGGTGGCCGACGGTCACGATCACTCCGGGGTTGGCGGGATCGTCCTCGAGCTTGCGGCGGAGGCGCTGGATGAAGGTGCGCAGGTAGTTGCGATCGCCGATGTACGCGGGCCCCCACACCCGCCCGAGCAGGGTGCGATGATCGCGCGTCATCCCCGGGTGCGAGGCCAGCTCAGCGAGCAGCACCCACTCGGTGGGGGAGAGGCGCACCTCCGCGCCGGCGCGTGTCACCGACCGGTTGGTGAGGTCCACCACCACCTCGCCGGCTCGGGCGACACCGGCGTCCCCGGTGCTGCGCACCCGCCTCAGCACGGCGCGAAGCCGGGCGAGCAACTCGTCGGCGCCGAACGGTTTGGTGAGGTAGTCGTCGGCGCCGAGGTCGAGCGCGCGGACCTTGTCGCGCTCCTCGCCGCGCGCGGAGATGACGATCACCGACGGCTGGCGCCGTCCTTCGATCTGCTGCAGGATTTCCCACCCGTCCACGAAGGGGAGGCCGATGTCGAGGAGCACCACGTCGTACGGCTCCTCGCGCAGGCGCTGGGCGGCCTGGACGCCGTCAGAGACCGCCTCCACTGTGAAGCTGCCGCCGCGCAGAGCAGCCGCGATCGATTGGCGGAGCGCGCGGTCGTCCTCGGCCAGGAGGATGCGGGCCGTCTCGCTCATGCGCTCGGCAGGGAGAAGGCGAACCGACCGCCATCGCCCGGGAGCGGATCCTCGAGCCACACCCGCCCGCCCTGGGCGGCGACCAGGCCACGCACGATCGGCAGGCCCAGGCCGGTGCCGCCGCTGCCGCGCACAAAGCGCTCGAAGATGCGCTCGCGCTGCTCCAGGGGCACACCCGGGCCCCGGTCGATGACCCGGATCACCACAGTGTCCCCATCCGCGACCGCCGCCACGGTGAGCGCGGTGTCTGCGGGAGCGAAGTGATCCGCGTTGGCGAGGAGGTTATCGATCACCTGTCCGAGCCTGTCCCAGTCGGCGAGAACCTCCGGGGTTGCGGGGGAAACCTGTACCTCGATCTCTCGCTGCGGGCTGGAGCGGCACAGACGTCCGGCCGCGGCCTCGACGGCGTCGGCGACGTCCACCCGGTCGAGCCGCAGGTCAATGGCGCCGCCCTCGATGCGCGCCATGTCGAGCATGTCCGAAACCAGCCGTGCCAGCCGTTGCGCCGCTGCCGCCACCTCGTCGAGCTCCGCACGCAGCGTCGGCTGCAGGTCGTCGCGGCCCAGCACAGCGGTGGCGCCTGTGAGGATGCCCCCCAGCGGGGTGCGCAGCTCGTGCGACACGTTGGCGAAGAACTCGTGGCGCACCCTGTCGGTCTCCTCGAGAACCTGTACCTGCCGGTCCCGTTCGGCGAGCCGCGCCGCGACCTGCGCCGCCGCCGCCTGCTCTCGGTTGAGCCGGGCGAGGTCGATGTTGGCGCGCTGCAGCTCACCCGCCAGGGCCTGCGAGCGCAGCTGAGCGTTGCGCCGCCGGGAGCCGAGAGTGCCCACCAGTCCGGCCGCGCCGAAGAACACGATCAGGTTGACGACGTCCTCGGCGTTGGCGATGGACAGTGTGTGCTTGGGCGGTACGAAGAGGTAGTCAACCAGGATGGTGCTGAGGGCGGCCGACACCAGCGCGGGCCCGACGCCGATGGCCACGCCGAGCACGGCGACGATCGACAGGTACAGGAAGGCGTAGTCGCGCGGGTTGTTGAAGTTGACGCCGACGAGCACCAGCGTCAGCGCTGCTGGAGCCATTACGGCGGCCACGTATCCACCGATCCTCACCATCGAGAGCTGCCGCCCGTAATCCGCCATGGCTGGAATCATGAATCGCCGCGCGAGGGCCTGGCGCGTCACCTCACTTGGTGAGCAGGCTGGCCACCACGTTGATCGTGATCGCGACCACCACCACGCCGAACATGTACGACAGCATCGCGTGGCGAATCGCGGCCCGACGGATCTCCTTGCTGTTGAGGTCGGTGTCGGACACCTGGAAGGTCATCCCGATCGTGAGCGCCACGTAGAGGAAGTCGCCGTACGTCGGCATGTAGCGGCCGGAGTGAAAATCGATGCCACCGCCGCCCGTGTAGAAGAGGTGCGCGTAGCGAAGCGTGAAAACCGCATGGACCGAGCCCCACGACAGCACCACGCTCGCGACCGCCACCGCGGTGAGCACCGTCTTGGCCGATCCCTGCAGCGTGGCAGCGTGGATCAGGGCGAACACGACGCCGACCAGGCTGGCCACGCAGGCGCCCACGATGATCGCGTCCGCGGCGGCCCTGGAGTTGTCCTCCGTCAGGCAGTGGGCCTTGGTGCTGGAGGCGTCCATGTGGTGCAGCTTCAGCCACGCTGTGGTGAGGAATGCGAGGGCAGTCGCGTCCCAGCCCACCAGCACCGCGATCTGCCACTGGGCGAAGACCATCGTCGGGACGAAGGCGATCACCCCGAGAGCGACACAGAGCGCGAGGCGGGTGCGGGCATTCATCGCTTCCTTGTACGCGCGCGGTACGGTCCTGTCCAGCGCGAGCATCCCGGGCGGCGCAGATGGTAGAAGGGCCGCGATGGATCTCGTTGGCGGCGTCGACAGGACCGTGGGCGACCTCATCGAGGGCGCCGAGCGCCGTCACCATGGGCGGCGCCTGGGCCGCATCGGCTGGACCCGCGCCCTGGAGGGCCGGAGTGCGGGGTGGGCTGGTGGAAGCACGGCTCCGCGCGACGGCAACCGCCTCGAGGTGTGCGTCGACGGCGCCGCCGCGCTGCCCGAGATTGCGGCCGCGATTCGGTCGGCGCGGCGATCCGTGCACGTCGCGGGCTGGGCGATCAGCCCGGAGTTCGCCATGGAGCGGGAGCCCGCCGTCACCACCCTGCGCGAGCTCCTCGCCGAGGCTGCCGAGCGGGTCGAGGTGCGCGTCCTTGTGTGGGCCGGAGCCCCGTTGCCGCTTATCCACCCCACGCGTGCGGAGGCCAGGAGGGCGCTCGCCAGCCTGACCCGCGGAACGCGTATTCGCGGTGCTCTCGACGCGCGCAACCGCCCCATGCACTGCCATCACGAGAAGCTCGTCATCGTCGACGGGGCCACCGCGTTCGTGGGCGGCATCGACCTCACCTACCTGGGCGGCGACCGGTTTGACGGCGCCCCCCATGGGGCACGTGACGGCCTGGGGTGGCACGACGCCGCCGCACGGCTGAGCGGCCCCGCGGCCAGCGACGTCGCCGCGCACTTCGCGATGCGCTGGGAGGCCACGACCGGTGAGCACCTCCCGTCCGACGATGTGCCTGCGGCGGCGGGAATGAGCCGCGTGCAGGTGGTCAGGACGGTTCCGGAACGCACGTACCCGGCGCTACCGGATGGTGACTTCAGCGTCCTCGAGGCATACGTCGGTGCGCTGCGGCGCGCCCATCGCCTCATCTACATCGAGAACCAGTTCCTCTGGAGCGCGGAGATCGTCCGCGTGCTCAGCCGCAAGCTGCGCCGCCCACCCAGCGACGAGTTCCGTCTCTGCGTGGTGCTGCCTCTGCGCCCCAATACTGGCAACGACGACACCCGCGGCCAGCTCGATGTGCTCATGGAGGCCGATCGCGACCAGCGCCTGCTGGTCGGCACTGTCGGGCCACCCGGTCGCCAGTACCCGCGCGTCTACGTGCACGCCAAGATCGCGGTGGTCGACGATGAGTGGCTCACGCTGGGGTCGGCGAACCTCAACGAGCACTCCCTCTTCAACGACACGGAGATGAACGTGGTGACCGACGACGCCGGCCTGGCGCGCCGCGTGCGTGAGCGGCTGTGGTCCGAGCACCTCGGCGAGGACTGCACGGGCGCCGATCCGCTCGCGGTGATCGAGGAACGCTGGCGGCCGCTGCTCAACGGCAATGCGCCGAGCAGTGTCCAGCTCCGCCCGCTGCCGAGCACGTCGCGTCGGGCAGCGCGACTGCTGGGACCGATCAAGGGCCTCTTCGTCGACGGCTGAGCCGGACCGGCCTGCTCAGATGGGACGAGGACGCCTCCTGCGCCTCAATGCCGCGGCGGCCACCGTGGTGCCCACCAGCGCGATGAGCAGGGTGGCCGGCGCCTCAGGAACCGCAGCCGCGACGAAGGCGACCGGGGTCGTGTTGCCGCCGTCGAGGTCCTTCATGAGCTTGGTGATATCCGGAGTGCCCCAGCCAGAGGCGTAGTCCCAACCCGTTTTCGAGCAGGAATACGGTCCCGGGGTGGGCTCACAGGATGGGATGGTGTTGGTGTTCCCGGCCTGACCGATGTCGAAGAAGTCATTCGCGTAGCGGGTGACGTCAGTGTTGTTGCGTAGATCGCCGGTGACGCGAACCCGAGCCGTCCGGGATTCGACGAAGCGGCCTGGATGCGCGTCCACATGCCCAGCCACAGCGGCGAGCTCAGGCTTGTGCCGCCACCGGCGTAGTACCCCCTCCTCCGTCTGGACGCGTGCGAGCGCGCCTTCCTGGTACCCGCACCTCCTTAACCGCCTGCTGGCGACGAACCTTGCGCCTTGACAGGGGGTCAGGCGGGCTATATAGTCGGCGCCGACTAATCGGAGTCGTCTATGCCGAATTTCAACCGAACGCCCGCCGCTCTCGTGGTGCTCAACCTGCTCTGCGAACGGCCCCGTCACCCCTACGCGTTGCGCATCCTGATCCGAGAACGCGGCATCGAGAGCGTGGTGAAGATGGGCAATGCCTCGATCTACGACTCGGTGGAGCGCCTCGAGCGGGCAGGCTACATCGAGGCGAGCGAGACCTCCCGGGAGGGCCGCAGGCCGGAGCGCACCGTGTACTCGGCGACCGAGGCCGGCAGGGACGAACTCCACATCTGGATGGGGGAGCTGCTCTCCGAGCCGGTGGAGGAGTACCCGCGGTTCGGCGTGGCGCTTGCGTTCGTGCTCGGCCTTGGCCGCGACGCCACGCTGCACACGCTGAGGCACCGCATCATGCGCCTCGAGTCACTGGTCGCCGCGCGCGACGCGGTCACCGCCTCCCTGACGCATGTACCGCGGATCGTCCTCATCGAAGGGGAGTACACGCAGGCGTTGCACGTTGCTGAGCTCAGCTGGCTGAGCGGCATCGTCGACGACATCGCCGCCGGGCGGCTGTGGACCGACGCCGAGATCGAAGCCCTGTTCACGCTCCCGTCGGGGGCGGACGAGGAACCCGGCGGCAATGCTGAGATGACCCGACTCATAGAGAAGCACAGACAGAAGAACCGTTCACACGAGGGGGCTCGAGATGGCTGACACGCAGACCCACACCACGGAGCGGCCGAACCGGCCCATCGCCGCGCTCGTCGTCCTCTCGCTCGGCCTCTTCATGACGCTGCTCGACCTCACCATCGTCAACGTCGCCATCCCGCGCATCAGCGACGGCCTTGGCGCTGGCCTCGACAGCATCCTCTGGGTGCTCAACGCGTACAGCCTGGTGTACGCGGTGCTGCTGATCACCTCGGGACGGCTCGGGGACATCATCGGACCACGACGCCTGTTCGTGATCGGGACCGGCCTGTTCACGCTCGCGTCCTTGCTGAGCGCGCTGGCGAGCTCACCTCTCCAATTGATCTTCTCGCGCGCTCTCCAGGGTCTCGGCGCGGCAATCCTCGCGCCGCAGGGTTTGCCAATCCTGCTGAGCATCTTCCCGGTCGAGAAACGCGCCGCGGTTTTCGCCATCTTCGGTGTGCTCGCCGGGCTCGCTGTGCTTGCTGGTCCCACCCTCGGGGGGTTCCTCGTGACCCACTTCGGCTGGCAGTCGATCTTCTATGTCAACCTGCCTGTGGGGGTGCTGGTGATCGGCGCGGCACTGCTGTTCGTGCCCGACATCCGGCCCGGACGCAGGCACCGTCTCGACTTCGTCGGCGTGGCCCTGGCGACTGCCGGGCTGCTCGGAGTCGTGTATGGGCTGATCGAGGGCCAGCGCTACCAGTGGGGCACCATCACCGGCGTCATCTCCATCCCGCTGGTGATCGCCGCGGGTGTGGTGGTGCTCGCGGTGTTCTTCGTCCATCAGACGCAGCGCCAGGATCGCGAGCCGCTGCTGCCCTTCGCCGTGTTCCACGACCGCAACTTCGCGGTGATGACCTTCGTGCTCAGCGCGATGGGCTTCTCCATCGTGAGCTTCTACCTGCCGCTGACCATCTACCTGCAGTCCGTGCTCGGGCTCTCCGCCGTCGACGCCGGGTTGACGATCGCCGCGCAACCGGTGGCGATGATCCTCATGTCGGGGGTGTCGAACGGGCTGATGACCAAGGTCAGCGCAAAGTACCTGCTGATACCCGGCCTCGTTGGCCTCGCCGCGGGGGTCGCCTTCATCGCGATCGCTGTGCACGCCGACTCCGGACGTTGGAGCTTCCTGCCCGGTCTGATCCTCGCCGGTGTTGGGATGGCGTTCATCTGGGGTCCTGTGTACTCCCTGGCCACTCGCGACCTCAAGCCGGAGCACGCCGGCGTGGCCTCAGGTGTGCTCAACACCATCCAGGAGCTGGGCGCGGTCATCGCCGGTGCGGTGGTGGGCGCGGTTCTCCAGACACAGCTGGCGACCAACCTGCGGGCAGAGGCGGTGGCGCGCTCGGCCGCTCTGCCGCAGCAGGCACAGGCGCCGTTCGTCGACGGCTTCAGCCACGCCAGCAGCTCCGGTCTTGCGGTGGGTGCGAGTCAAAGTGCGATCCCTCCTGGGGCGCTGGCGCACGTCCCGGCGGCGCTGGCCGCGCAACTCCAGCAGGCGGGGCACGAGGTGTTCGCCAGCGCATTCGTCGGCGCGATGCGGCCGACGCTGGTCATCGGCGTCGCGGTGGTGCTTTCGGCGGCTGGGGCCGGCCTGCTGGCCCGGGCGAGGTCGAGGCGGGCGGGCGAGCAGTACCCGACAGCGAAGCAGCCGGCAGCAGCGATGTGACGCTCGTGGCCAGCCTGCCCCCCAGGTGATCGGGTTGCCGACTACGCGACAGCGCTGCCGCTGCGCGGAACGGTGACGGGCTCGTCGAGCGCGAGCTTCACCCGATCGCGACCCTCGCGCTTGGCCCCGTACATGGCCACATCCGCCGCACGCACCAGGTCGGCGAGTGTGGACCCATGCTCGGGGAAGCTGGCGATGCCAACCGATGCGGTGATCCGCTCGATCCCCAAGCAAGCCGGCGGGATGGGCACCTTGGTCATCGCCGCACGCAGATCGGTGGCGACCCGCACGGCGCCCGCCGCGTCAGCGTCGCGAAGCACGAGGACGAACTCCTCGCCGCCCAGCCGCACCGCACCGTCGCCGGCCCTGCTGGTGCGCCGCAACTCGTCGGCGACGCGCTGCAGCACCTCGTCGCCGGCGGCATGGCCGCCGGTGTCATTGATCCTCTTGAAGTGGTCGAGGTCGACCAGAACGATGCTCAGAGGTGCGCCGCGGCGCCGACAGTCGGCGATCTCGCGCTCGCCGGCCTCGCGAAGCCAGCGGCTGTTGAACAAACCGGTCAAGCCGTCGGTCATGGCGCGGCGAGCGAGCTCCTCGTACAGCTGCGCGTTGTGCCACGCGGCGGCGGCGGTGTGCCCGAAGAGAGAGGCCGCCTCGAGATCTTCGTCGGTGAAGCGGTTGAGCCCCATCCGCCGGCAGTTGAGCATGCCGAGCTTGTGGTCACCGGCGACCAGCGGGATGAGCAGCAGTGATTCATGCTCGAACGGTGTGTTGGGAATCGTGGTGGCGGCCGGGTGGGCGCCCGCGTTGCCGAGGTTCTGTGGGGTGCCCAGGGCGAATGCCCAGCCGTTGAGGCCGACCGACATGGAGAAGCTGTCGGCCATGATCTGCTCGGCCTGCGGACCGGTGGCGAACGCTGCCACGAACTGCTCGGTGTCCGGGCCGGCTTCGTAGATGGAAAGGTCGTCGACGGGCACGACCAGGGACAGCTGCTCGGCGATCACAGCGAGGATGCGCTGGGGGTCGTGCTCAGCTTGCAGCGCCAGGGCGGCACTGCTCAACGCGTGCGGGAGACTTGCCTGCTTCACAGTGCTCGCCGCCGGCGGATGCCGGGTCACCAGCTGGTTGGGGTGCACCGGGCCGTCGGGGGTGAAGGAGTCGACAGTGAGCGAACTGAGCAGACCGAAATCCACCGCCACCAGGTCGCCCTGGAGCGATGGCATGGCAAGCGGTTCACCAACATGCGCCCCCTGCCCGAATTGGATGCCGAGATCGAGGAGGGTGGCGAGGTCGTCGTGGGTGTCGACGCCTTCGGCCACGATCTGGGCGTTGAGGTGCGTGGCAAATGACAGCAGCGACACCACCAGCGCGCGGCGCGGATGGCTGGTGTGCAGCTCGCTGGTCAGGCGCGGACCGAGCTTGATGAAGTCGGGCCGAAGCTCTGCGATGCCCAACATGCCCGCCTGGGAGGCCCCGCCATCGTGGGTGGCGACCCGGAAGCCGCAGCTGCGAAGGTCGGCCACGATGGTGCCGAGGCCGGCGGCATCGGCCGCGGATCCCGGCTCGCTGATCTCGATGGCGATGCGATGGGTCGGAGCATCTTCATCAGCCGCCAGCTCTTGCAAGCTCTGCACCGCGCCTCGCTCGACGAGCGCGGAGACCGGCAGGTTGAGAAACAGAATCGGCGGGCGGATGGCCACCGAGCAGGTGAGCGCAGCCCGTACGAAGATGAGGTCGAGCTCGGCACCCACGCTGCCTTCGCGGATCGCCTGGTAGCCGAGGACGCTCCCGTCCAACAGCCGGGCCACCGGGTGCAGAGCGGCGCGCACGCCGTCGAAGTCGCTGAGATCCATCTCCGGGCAGCTTCCTCGCGACCGTCGACGAGACCAGTGACGTGTATGTCGCAGGGCGGCATCAAATCCGGGCCGAATTGCAATGTGCGAACCGGTGCCCCTGGTGCAGCGCTCGGCGTTACCAGCCTGTTATCGATTGGACCCGTGCGCCTCGACATGCGATGACTGACAATCGCATCACTCCGCTCAAACGTCACAGGGGCCGTCATCATGAGTCGAATCCACCGCCTGGTCAGACCAGCTGTCATGGTGATCGCGGGTGTCTCCGCAATCGCCACGCTCTCGGGCTCCGTCCCGGCAACCGCGCATGCTCGCGCCGCCGGCGCCCAGGCCCACGCCCGCATCCACGGGGGGCCCGCCGTTGCCCATGCCCGCGCCATCGTGACGCTCGCCTAATCGCGCTTCAGGACACCACAACCTGTCGTTGACGTCGGCGGCGGGCCACGATGGCCACCACCCCGGCGCCGGCGACGAGGAACAGAGCGGCCAGTGGCGCCTCGGCGGCGGTCGATAGGGGAACAGCGCAGCTCTGACCGGTGAGGCTGGTGCCGTTGGTCTGCTGGATGAAGAGCGGGCGGCTCGTTGCTGCGCTCGGATCCGTGGTGGTCTCACCGCTGGCGATCATCACGCAGCCGTTCTGGTCGACGGAGTTGGTGAAGAAGTCACCGAGGCGCCGGTCCTGTCCGGTGGCCACGCATGTGGTGCCGCTCTGGCACATGCCGCCGTTGTGGATGGGCGCTCCGATCGGATCGTTGGGGCCGAGGATCGTCGGCGACGCTGTGTCAGCGCCAAAGACGCTGGTCTCGAGAAGCGAGACGTTGCCAGTACCGCTGTCGGGCTGGGTGGCGCCGTCGTACTGGTACCAGACCACCGAGACGTTCCCCGCTCCGGCAGCGGTGCTCGGCACCGCCACCCATGGCCAGAAGACGCTCTTCCCTGGTGAGGTGATGGTGATCGGCGTGGTGAACCCGGTCGACGTGTTGTGGAGGTCGAATGTCGAGAGCTTGATCGCATTGACGAGGTTGCCAGCGAGGTCCGTCGTGGTCGTGTCCCACACCAGGTATACCCGGTCGTTGGCATCGATGCCGATCGACGGCCAGTGCGCGAACACCGGGTTGGTGCCGGGCACCTCGAACTGCTGTGGAAACTGAGTGACGGTCGAGTTGGTGGCGAAAGCGCCGTTGGCGTTGGGGAGGATGCTGATGCCCACGCCACTGCTCTTGTCACTGTTGGTGAAGAAGGCGGGTTCGATCAGGGCTCCGTGATAGCCATCGGTGGTGATGTTGTGGTCGTAGAAGAGCTTGCCGGCGGCGGTGTACGTCCCGCCGCGGCTGGCAATGCTGGAGTTGCCGTAGTCGAGGATCCCGGGACCGGTCGCACCACTGGGGTCGCTCGGGATGACGGCGCCCGCAGCGCCCTGGCACTGCAGCGTTGTGAGACCGCCCGCGTTGGTGATGACACCTCTGAAGATCTCGTGCCCGCTGCTGAGGCTGGTCGAGGCATCAAGAGTGGTGTCGGTGGCGAGGTAAACCTGGCCCGAGGTGCCGCCGGCGAGCCACGGACGGTCACCGCTGTGGCAGTTGTTGTTGCCGACCGGGAAGCTTCGGGCGCCGTCGTGGGACGCGAACACCGCGTCGTTGGCAAGGTCGATCCCCGTGTTGTAGAGCCAGCCGCCCTCGTCCGTCGACCAGTCAGGGTCGCTGAAGCCAACCCCGAAGGGGCTGGTGGGTCCGACCGAGCCGACGCCGTTCTCGACCACGGTGGTTCGCTGCCAGCTCGAGCCCTGGTTCGTCGAGGTCCAGACGTTGACCTGGTTGGTGTAGCTGCACACGAAGCCACTGGGCAGGCTCTGTGGCGGAACGGTGGGGGTGGCGCACAGGTTGGTGGTGTCGGGGGAGACGAGCCCGTCGCGGAACAGGTGCGTGGTGCCCTCGTGCGACGTGTAGGCGAGATCCGCTCCGTTGATGTTGTTGCTGTAGTAGGTCACCAGGGGCTCGCCACCGGCGAGCGTGGGGTCGACGGTGTGATGGGTCCAGCCTGGCGGACTTGGGCTGGACGCATGAACGATCACGGGCAGTGCAGCCATGGTCGCGACGGTTGCCGTCCCGACCGCGAGGAGCGCAGCCAAGTGGCCGCGCGATGGACGGCGTGGTGCGCCATGGAGATCAGTCATCGGCCCCTTCCTGTTGTCGCGCGTCGCCACCGGCGGCGCGGACGTCTTCCCTTCGCCGCGCAGCGTACTCCACCGCGCATTGGCGCGTGGCCCGCGACCCGGGTGGGTCAGGTGCGGGCCGCTGGGCCTTTCGCTGCGGCGAGCGACCGCGGTGCGGACGCCGCCTTCGCGCGGGCTGCCGGAGTGTGCCCGACGAGGTCACCATCGGTGTCCGTGGCGGCGTCGGCAGTGGCGGCGTCGACGAACTCGAGGAGGCGAGCCACCGCGATGGGCTTGGTGATGTAGCCGATCGCCCCGCCGGTGAGGTAGCGCTCGATACCGGAGGGGATGGCGTCCGCGCTCACCATGACCACGGGGATGGCGCGGGTTGCCGGGTCACTTCTCAGCCGCTTCATCACCTCGTCGCCGTCGATGTCGGGAAGGTTGACGTCGAGGAGGATGAGCCGCGGCGAGTGCTCCCGGGCCAGGTCGACGGCCAGCTCGCCGAGCATCGTCGACACCAGGTGCACGCCGGGACGGAGCCTGGTGAAGAAGCCCTGCATCAACTCGATGTTGACAATGTTGTCTTCAACGTACAGGACGGTGCGCCCGGAAGCGCGCGACGGTGCAGTCGAGGGGGGGTCGACGGCGGGGATGTCCAGCAGCGGCGGGCGTTCGCCGGCCGTGAGCAGGATCGAGAGGGTGGTGCCACTCCCCACCACGCTCTGCACGTCCAGTCGGCCACCCATGGCGTCGACGAGCTGGCGGGAGATGCCCAATCCCAGCCCCGTGCCCTCCACGGTACGGGCCGCGCCGAGGCGCTCGAAGGGGACGAAGATCGACGCCAGGTCGGCGGCGGCGATGCCCGTCCCGGTGTCGGTGACGTCGATCTGCACGGTCGTTCCACCGGCGTCGACGATGCTCACCGCGACCTCGCCGTTGCGGTGGTTGTACTTGATGGCATTGCCGACCAGGTTGAGCATCACCTGGCGGAGCGCCTGGTTGTCGCTGAGAGCGATCGGGCGGCCCGCATCGGCAAGCTCGGAGCGCAGGGCGACGCCGTACCTGGCGGCCAGCGGGCGCATCAATGCGAGCACGTCGAGGATCACGGCGTTGACATCGACCGGCTCCATGGACAAGCGCAGCTGGCCCTTCTCGAGCCGCGACACCTCAAGGACGTCGTTGATCAGGGCGAGCAGATGGTTGCCGCCCTTCTGGATCGCCGCCACATAGCCCTTCTCGCGCTCGGCTAGCGGGGAGAGGTCGAGCAGCTCCGCGTACCCGAGCACAGCGGTGAGGGGGGTGCGCAGCTCGTGGCTCATGCGCGACAGAAACTCCGTCTTGGCGGCGCTGGCAACCTCGGCCACCTCGCGAGCACGTCGCAGGGCGGCTTCGTACCTGGTTCTCTCGGCGACGCGGCCGAGCACCATGCCGACCTGCACCATGACGTCGAGGAGCATGCGATCGGCCTCGAACGGCGTCTCCGAGAAGAACTCGAGCACGCCGACGGCCTCGTCTCTCACGATGATCGGGAACGCCGCGATAGCGCGCATGTGCTCGTCGTCGACGAGCGAACAGCGAACTCGGTCAGCGTGGTCCTTGGAGAGACGGCGGACGTCGGCGATGTGTTCGGGGTTGCATGTTGCGAACACACGACCGGGCACGCACACGCCGGCCGGGAAGCTGACATCGTGGTGGCGGCTGCGCAGGCCCGCCAGCTGGGCGGGATCGTCGACGTGCCAGACGCCGCTGGAGACGAGGACCCCGGCGGCGTCCTCGTCGGGGAGGAGGACATGGCCGACCGTCCAGCCGGTCTGCCTGCAGACCTCGTCGACCGTTGTCTGCAGGGCATGGGTCATCGACGTGGGGGCGCCGTTGGCCGCCACCGAAACGACCTGGAGCAGCTGGAGGAAGGCGTTGCGACGCTCCAGCTCCGCCTCGATGTGGAGCAGGGAGGCTCGCGACGTCGAGCGCCGGGGGGCAATCGGCGGCCTCAACCGAACACTGGATGGCTGAGGCGTTCTGGACATGGTGGTGAGCACACCACTCGTACGCCTTTGCCTGGGATCCGTCTGTCTCGCGCCGTACCGTGACGCGCTTCGTAACCGAAAAGTTCGTCGGCCAGCGGCTCAGCCGCGCAGGCGCCGCCACCACGACAGGGCACGGATCCGCTCCAGCTCGGCGGTGGCGGCGTCGGCCATCTGCATCTGCTGGTGGAGGAGGCTGATGATCTCACGCTCGCGATCGCACGCCTCGGCGGCGTCGCTGCGGCGCCCCGCCTGCTCCAGGCCGGCGCGTTCACGCCAGGTGCGCAACCCCACCCGCAGGGTGGCGATGCGGCGGTCGCGGTCGGCGAGCTCAGTACGCAGCCGGATCATCTCCACGAAAGAGTCGATGGCCTGCAGTTGGAGGGCGAGGATCACCGGCGTGTCGTCCTCGGGGGCGGGCGCACGGCGCGCGCCTTGGCCGGTGCCGACGAGCTCCACGATGCGCTTGCGGTTGGCCTCGATGGACCCCGATGGGGGAGCGTGCACAGCCATGGGGATCTCCTGGAAGAGCGTGGAGTACGACGGAGAGACCTCGCTGCGCCAGACGGTACACCGGAACGGCCGGCAGTGCACGGATTGCGCCGGCTACCGGGCTTTCTCGAGCAGCGCTTCCAGCTGGCCGGCAAGCACCGCCGTCTGGGCGGGGTCGCGCCCGACCAGGTCGGCGACGGTCTCGAGGACCTCCTGGCGCAGGATGGGCTCGAGCTTGGCGGCCTCGGCGTCCGGCACGGCGTCGACCGGGCCGGCGTGGACATGCCCGGTGGCGGCGAGCTCGGCGGCGGCCAGCGACGCCACCGCCGCGTCGAGCTCCTCCTGCTCGCGCGCCAGGCGGGCTTCGATGCGCCCGATCCGGGCGGCCGTGCGGCGCTCGGTGGCGGCGGCCTCTGCGACGGGGCTCACCACGGCCATCTCACGGTCGGACTCGCGGGCGGCGCGACGCCGGTCGGCCCGATTGGTGAGCGCGATCCACACCAGCAGCAGAGCGGTCACCACCATCCCGGCGATGGCCCACCCCGAGAGCGTCGTAGCCAGCCGCAGGTTGTTGGCGCGGGCGGCGCTCCAGGCGATGGCGATCAGGAAACCCGATGCCCACCCCACGACGACGACGCCGAGAGAACGTCCCACATGCACCATTCTGCCAGCGTGTCACCCGCCGGTGCGACCCCACGGCGCCCCCCGGGAGAGGCGCCCTGCCAGCGGCGCGGTCGACGTGACCTCCCCGCTACGCTCCAGACGTGGGCCACGACCTCGACGACTACTGCGCCGCCAACCAGCCCCGGTTCGTCGACGAGCTGATCGAGCTGTTGCGCATCCCCAGCATCTCCGCCCACCCCGACCACGCTCCTGACGTTCGCCGCAACGCGGAGCACCTCGCGGCGGCGGCTCGCGAGGCGGGGTTCAGCACGGTGGAGGTGGTGGAAACCGAGGGGCACCCGGCGGTGTATGCGGAGCGGATGGTCGACCCCGCGCTGCCCACTGTGTTGGTGTACGGCCACCACGACGTGCAGCCGGCCGATCCGCTCGACGAGTGGGTGTCGCCGCCCTTCGAGCCGGAGGTGCGCGACGGCAAGCTGTTCGCGCGCGGCGCGGTCGATGACAAGGGCCAGGTGTACATGCACCTCAAGGCGGTGGAGGCGCACCTGCGCACCCGCGGTGAGCTGCCGGTCAACCTGCGCCTGCTCGTCGAGGGCGAGGAGGAGGTGGGTTCCAGCCACTTCGAGCAGCTGGTCGCCGACCTCGGCGACCGCCTGGCCGCGGACTTCGCGGTGGTGTCCGACACTGGCATCTTCGCGCGCGGTGTGCCCTCGCTGACAGTCGGGCTGCGCGGGCTCGCCGGCGTCGAGGTGGAGGTGCGCGGTCCATCGCTCGACCTCCACTCGGGCGTGTTCGGCGGCGCGGTGCAGAACCCTATCGAGGCGCTGGCGCGGATGCTCGCGTCGCTGAAGGACCCTGCCACGGGGCGAGTGACCGTTCCCGGCTTCTACGACGACGTCGTCGAGCCGACGGCCGCGGAGCGCGAGGGATACCGCTCGCTGCCGTTCGACGAGGCAGCCTTCCGGGCCACCGCCGGCGGCATCCCCGCGACCGTGGGGGAGGAGGGGTGGTCTGTGCTCGAGGCGCGCTGGGTGCGTCCGACCTTGGAGATCAACGGGATCTGGGGCGGCTACCAGGGCCCGGGTGGGAAGACCATCGTCCCTGCGCATGCGGGGGCCAAGATCACCTGCCGGCTGGTGCCCAACCAGAAGCCCGAGGTGATCGCCAATCTCGTGGCCGGGGCGCTGCGGGCGGCGACGCCGCCAGGCGTCACCACCGAGGTGACGGCGCGCGGTGGTGGCAGCCCGGTGATCACGCCCGCCGACCACCCCGCGGTGCGGGCGGCGTCGCGGGCCATGGGCGCGGTCTTCGGCGTCGAGCCGGTGATCATCCGCGAGGGCGGTTCGATCCCCCCGGTGGAGGTGTTCCAGCGCGTGCTCGGGATGCAGTCGGTGCTGGTCGGCGTTGGGCTGCCCGATGACCAGATCCACGCCCCCAACGAGAAGTTCGACCTCGACCACTACGCGATGGGCATCAGGATCCTGGCCCGGCTGTGGGACGAGGTCGCCAAGGAGCCGGCATGAGCGAGCAACCCCCGCCACCGCCACCGGACGACAACCGTCTCGAGCTGCCTCAGCCGGCGTCCCCCGCGCCCCCGGCGTACCCGGTGCAGTCCGCGTACCCGGTGGCCGCGCCGGTGCTGCCCGGCCTGCAGCGGCCCGGGCCGGCTCCGGGGGTGGTGTACCTCGGCTTCGGGGCGCGGCTGCTCGGCTACATCATCGACGTCATCGCCGTGTTCATCGTCGAGGCGCCCTTCACCGTCCCGCTGGTGTACGTGCCGATCGCGCAGTACTACCGTGACCACCCGCCGCCGACCGGGCAGACGATCGCTACCCTGCCCGCTGACCTTTCCAACCGGTTCCTGGTGGTGGGGCTGATCGGGGCGCTGGTGAGCGCGCTGTACTTCGGCGGGCTGGTGGCCTGGCGGGGCCGGACCCTCGGGCAGCAGGCCATGGGGGCAGAGGTGGTGCGCGCCGAGGACGGCGGCCGGCTGCCGGCGGGTCGAGCGTTCGCCCGCGCGGTCATCTTCTGGGGGCCGGGGGTGCTGGGACTGATCCCCGCCGTGGGGTCGATCGCCGGGTTGATCGCGCTGATCGGCCTGCTCTCGGCGGCCTGGGACCAGCGCAAGCAGGGCTGGCACGACAAGCTGGCGCGCAGCCTGGTGGTCAAGCGGGTGCCGTTGTGAGCCGCATCGAGCATGTCGACGCGCTGGAGGTGCTCGACTCGCGTGGCAACCCGACGCTGGAGGTGCGGGTGCGGCTTGCGGGGGGCGCCGCGGGGGCTGCCATGGTGCCGAGTGGTGCCAGCACCGGTGCGCACGAGGCTGTGGAGCTGCGCGACGGTGACAAGGCGCGCTACGGCGGCAAGGGCGTGCTAACCGCGGTGCGCAACGTGGCGGAGGTCATCGGGCCTGCCGTCGCCGGCATGGACGCGCTCGACCAGCGCGCGCTGGACGACGCGCTGGTCGAGCTGGACGGCACCCCGAACAAGGGTCGCCTCGGCGCCAACGCGCTGCTCGGGGTCAGCCTGGCGTCTGCGCACGCCGCCGCTGACTTCGCAGGGCTTCCGCTGTATCGGCACCTCGGTGGACCTGAGGCGCAGGTGCTGCCGGTGCCGCTCCTCAACGTGATCAACGGCGGTCTGCACGCCCAGACCAGCGTCGACTTCCAGGAGTTCATGTTGGTGCCGCTCGGCTTCACGACGTTCGCCGACGCGCTGCGCGCCGGCAGCGAGTGTTTCCACGCACTGCGCTCTGTGCTGCACGGGCGCGGCGAGAACACCGGCCAGGGGGACGAGGGTGGCTTCGCACCGAGCCTGCGGCACAACGAGGAGGCGATCGAGGTGCTGCTCTCGGCGATCGCGCGCGCCGGCTACACGGCCGGTGTCGACGTCGCCCTGGCGCTCGACCCGGCGGCGTCCGAGCTGTTCTCCGATGGCCGCTACGTGCTGCGGGGCGAGGGGCGGGAGCTCGAGCCGCTCGAGCTGGTGGAGCTGTGGGCGACGTGGGTGGCGCAGTACCCCATCGTCTCGATCGAGGACGGCATGGCCGAGGACGACTGGGACGGCTGGGCGGCGCTTACCGAGCGGCTGGGCTCGCGGGTGCAGCTGATCGGCGACGACCTCTTCGTGACCAACGTGGCGCGGCTGCGTGAGGGGTTCTCGCGAGGCGTCGCCAATGCCCTGCTGGTGAAGGTCAACCAGATCGGAACGCTGAGCGAGGCGCTCGAGGCCATCGCGCTGGCGTCGTCGCACGACTACGCGTCGGTGATCAGCCACCGCAGCGGCGAGACCGAGGACACCACCATCGCCGACCTCGCGGTTGCGGTCAACGCCGGCCAGATCAAGACGGGCGCGCCGTCGCGGTCGGAGCGGGTGGCCAAGTACAACCGGCTGCTCCGCATCGAGGCTGAGCTGGGGTCGTCCGGGCGGTACGCGGGGCGGTCGGCGTTCCGGTTGCTCGACGCGGCCGGGGCTGGCGGCGCCGATGCTCGCTGAGTGAGCGACGACATCCGCCTGGCGGCGATCCGGGCCGGCGCCGTGCCCGCCGGCGGCGACGAGGGGAGGGACCTGGTTGCGCCCCCGGCGCTCTCGTCGGCGCGCTCGTATCCCGACCTGGACGCGCTCGACGCCGCCATGGAGGCGGATCCCCGGGTGTATCGCCGCTACAGCAACGAGAGCGTGGCGTTGCTCGAGGCAACGCTGGCGGCGCTCGAGACGCCTGGTGGTGGCGAGGCGCCGGTGGCGCGTGTCACCGCCAGCGGGCAGGCGGCGCTGCTGCTGCTGGTGAGCGCGGCGGCGATGAGCGGACGGCGGCGTGTGGTGCTGGTGCGGCCATGTTACGGGGCCACCGAGGCGTTGCTGGTGGGGCCGCTGGCGGCGCTGGGCATGGCGACGACCGTGGTCGACCTGCCTGTTGACGGCGGTGCTGACGCGGGCGCGCTGGTGGCGGCGGTGGGCGGCCCTGACGTCGCCGTGGTTGTGGTCGAGATCGTCACCAACCCGCTGCTCACGGTGGTCGACGTGCCCGCGGTGGCCGCGGCCGCGCGTGCGTGCGGCGCGGTGTGCCTGGTGGACAGCACCTTCGCGACGCCGTTCCTCTTCCAGCCGCTGGCGCATGGGGCCGACCTGGTGCTGCACAGCCTGACCAAGCATCTCGGCGGCCACAGCGACGTGCTCGGCGGCGTGGCCCTCGCGTCGCCGCAGAGTGAGGCGGCCGGGTGGCTCGACGCCACCAGCCGGTCGCTCGGCGCGGTGCTGTCGCCGTTCGACGCGTGGCTGACGCTGCGCGGTCTGCGCACCGCGCCGCTGCGCGTGGAGCGCGGCAACGCCACCGCTGCAT
>NZ_JAEKNS010000133.1:0-4125 GCF_016464765.1 Candidatus Aeolococcus gillhamiae
AATCGCCATGTCCAGGTAGGTGACCGCATTGAGCGCCGTCGTCCCTGCCGCGCCCGCGGCAGCGCCGATCAGCAGGCCGCGTCCGATGCCCATGTGTTCAACGGTACCGCATGCCTAGCATGGAACCGACGCCCGTTCAGAATCTTGGAGGACAGCCCATGCCAGACCAGCAGAGCGATCCGACCCACAACATCGGCGCGGACCCGCTCACCGCGACTCCGGGCGCCGGACGTGGCGGCAAGGAGGGCGACCCGATCCCCGAGCAGATCGAGGAGGCGGAGAAGACCAAGGACACCGAGCACAAGTTTGATGACGAGACCCAGGAGGAGCGCGGCGCCGACGCAGCCAAGTCCCCCGGTCATGTGAGCAGCCCCGAGGAGACGTCCGAGGATTCTCGCGAGGGTCACCGGTAGCCGTTCGGCCTTCCCGGCAGCGGTCGGCATCGTTCTCGTACCCCTCCCCATCGCGGCAGCGCTGGCAGCGGCCCGTCTTCCCTGACTCATCCTGACCCTTGGGTCGGTTGGGGTTTGACGGGCGTCCTCCTTACCATCGCCGGAGGTCCGTGTCCGTATCCGTCACTGCGGCGCGCCCAGTCCGCTGGAGCCGGAGACTATGTCCGATCCGGAGGCGGAAAAAGGGTGTTACAAGGCATGGAGACTAGGAACGTAGCGGGGCCGATGCCGGACGACTCGGTACGCATCGCGTCGGGCCGTGTCGCCCGCCGTGCGCCCGCGCCCACCCTCGCCTGGCCTCTCTGGTGAGGGCCGCGTGGCCCCGTCGAGGAGGTGGGATGGTGCCAACTCTGGCCTTTTCTGACCCCCAAGTTGACCCCCCCGGGGCCGGACGGCGGCGGACTCTGCTGGACGGGAAGTCGTCAATCGGACCGATGCCGAGTTCAGGAGGGACGCCGGTGGACCCCTGAGGACGCCTGAAACACGAACTGGAAATGCGGTATCCGGGGCAACTCGGATCGAGGGTTCGAATCCCTCTCGCTCCGCCAAATCCCTTATGCAGCACGGGTGTTGCCGGTCCCGCCATGGTGCATCCGGTGACTCAACGACCGGCTCCACTGTGACAAACGTCTGTGACAACTGGCGCAAGAGGTTGGTACATTCCTCCGGCGGCAAAGCGAGGCAATGGCGAAGGCTCCGTCTCGGCGCACCCTCGTGCCGACGGCCTATGGGTCGCGCGGTACACGGTGATCGAGGACGGGGTGACTCGCCGGCCAGCGTTGTACGGGCGAACCCGCCAGGAGGCGTCGCCAAAGTTGCGCGCTGCCCTGGTCGCGCGCGATGAAAGCCTCAGGGCCAAACCAGCGCCGGCCGATCGGCCACATCAGCAGGGCAGTGCGCCAGTATCGTCCACCACGAAGTTCAGCCGCATCGCCGCTGGCACTCCCGACGGTGTGCGCGACCTTTGGCTTCACCCCGGGGCCATCGAGTCCATTGAGGCAGCGAATGACAACAACACCACCATCCAGCTGCGGTCGGGTCGCCGACTCCTCTCAGCATGCGGAAAAAGGGTGTTGCAATACATGGAGACCAGCACCGTAGCCGGGCCGACGCCGCACGACTCGGTCCGCTTAAGCGTTGCGCCGTGTCGCCCGCTGTGGGGTCGCGCCGACCCTGGCCTGGGCCTCGCTGGTCAAGGCCGCGTGGCCCCGTCAGGGAGGTGTGATGGTGCCAACTCTGGCTCTTTCTGACCCCCAAAATTGACCTCCACGGGGCCGGACGGTCGTGGACTCCGCTGGACGGAACCGCGTCAATCAGGCGCCGCTTGAACTCGCCCTGGATGCTGACGGACGTTCGAGGACCCCCGAAACACGAACTGGAAATGCGGGTATCCGGGGCAACTCGGATCGAGGGTTCGAATCCCTCTCGCTCCGCCAAAGTCCTTGTTCAGTAAGGGATTGCCCCACCCAGCGAGGCGGCATCGGACGCGCTCGGCGAGATCGACGGGAAAATTTGACCCCCACGGGAGCCTGCTGACAGTTGTTGGCAGACGTGGCTGGACGTCCCAGGACGAAATCTGCAAACGCCCACAAGTGCGGTGACAACGCGCCAGCTTCGAACCGGACCCGCCGAGCGCTGGTGGTCAACTCCGTGGCCGCACGTGTGCCCCAAGCCTTTCGGCGTGGGTCACGTCGGGGGGCGCAACCCAGCCAGAGTGACGGCGACGAGCCGACGGAGGGCGGCTTTGGAGGGCAGGCTGCTGGCTGCGGTCAGGGCGTGCAGGCAGTAGCTGGCGAGCTCGTCAGGCGCGATATCGTCCCGGAGGACGCCCCTTCCTGCACCCTCCGCCAGCAGACCGCGGATGAGTGCGTGGACCTGGTGCCGCGCGCGGCCCTCGCCGCCGACCATGTTCTCTACGGCGTCGTATTGGCTAAGGGTCTGGAGCGCCAGCACACCTAACCGGCTGCTGAAATAGCGGCCGTGACCGCGTCAACTAGCCCTCGTTAGGAAGCTTGTCGCTCTCCTCGGACGGTGGGCTGTCCCCGGTCGCGGGGATTGTGTTCGAGCCAGGCGAATTTGCGCCCCAGCGTTGTGTCGCGCCCCGCGTCTGCTCACCGGTCTCCACGTGATCAGCGTGCGCGTTGCCGTCGTGCGTGCGTTTGGCGGCTTCATCGGGGGTGGCCTCGTCTGGGGCGTTCGACTGGTCGGTCATGGCCAACTCCTCGCTTGGTGCCGTCGCCGTTACCGCGACCAGCTGCCTCCATACCATGGTGGCGGTGTGGTCGCTCAATGTCCACTCGCTTGACCGGCCGCAGGGATCTCTGATGTCTGAGGTGGGCGGAGAGCTAGAGAAGAAGGCTTCGGGCCGGGCTAGCAGGAAGGCGTCCGTGGAGCCGTGACCCACGGAACCGAAAGGTCTGACCGCAGTTCGGACACTTCAGGTTCGGACGACACGGCGCGGCCTCGGCGAGCGACGACGTCAAACGCAGAAGCCGGGCGCTGCGCGCGCGACACATCATGCAGTCGGTGAAGGGAGCCGAACGCTTGGCCATACGGCACTGTCGAGCCCAAGTCTGTCCACGGGTGGGGCCTACGTGGCCGGACATCGGGAGTATTGTGGGGGGGAGGGGCGCTCTAGGGCGCCGACGCGACGGCGATAGACCGCGACAGCGGCCAAGCGGGCGCGCCTTGCAGCTCGGGGACGAAGATCGACGGCGACACTCGCGGCGGAACGAATCAGCTTCTCGCCGTACTCCCACCCGCTGTACGAGAGCGCTTGGCGCGCTCCCTCAGCCCAGTCTTCCTCGAGCACAGGACCGTGCTCTTCGAGCCGGGTCAGATGGTCGACTCGGTCGAGTTCCCGCGCAACTGCGTGGTCTCGCTGGTGACGCCGCTCCACGAGGGAGCAATTGTGGAGGTGGCCACCATCGGGAATGAGGGGATCGTCGGGGTGCCGCAGGTGACGGCCGGTTCCTCCGTCCGGGCCATCGTCTCTGTGGCAGGATGGGCCGACCGCATCAGTGCGTCGGCGTTCCGCGAGGAGGTCGAGCGCGACGACGGTCCTCTCCGCGACTTGGTGGGGGACTACCTTCAGGCCCTCTTCGCCCAGGTCGCGCAGGCCGGGGCGTGCAATCGGCTCCACTCCAATGAGGAGCGCCTCAGCCGATGGCTGCTGATGAGCTCCGACCGCGTCGGCACGGAGGTATTCGCCATTACCCATGAGTTCCTCGCCGAGATGCTGGGCTCGCGGCGCGCCACGGTGACCCTGTCGGCGGGGATCCTCCAAGCAGCGGGCTTCATCGAATACCACCGCGGCCGGGTCACTATCCTCGACCGCCGCGGCCTCGAAGCTGCGGCTTGCGAGTGCTACGGCGTCATCGAGGCGGAGCTGGACGGGGTGGTCCAGAGAGCGTGGCGGCGGTCGTCACCGACCAGCGCTCGATAACCCATAGGAGTCCCTGCCATCGCCGATACTCGCTGTACCTTTGTGCACGTCGCGGATCGAGGCCGCAGGCGTGGTCCGGAGTATTTGCCTGCCTGATGATCGTGGCGCTCAGCGTCGAGACGGCGACCTGTCGATCTCGCGCAGGACGCCGGCGGCGACCGCACCGTAGGCCAGGTGCGGCACGACATCGCTCACCCAGTCCTTGACCGCCCAGGTGCGCGGATCCGT
>NZ_JAEKNS010000022.1:0-10038 GCF_016464765.1 Candidatus Aeolococcus gillhamiae
CACGTCACCTTTCCGCTGCTGCGCCCGGTGCTGATCGTCGTCTTCATCACGATGATCATCAACGTCCTGAAGATCTTCGACATCATCCTGTCGCTGGTGCCTGAGTCCTCGCAGCAGCAGACCAATGTCATCGCGCTCGACATGTGGCGGCGCGCCTTCCAGAGCTTCCAGCCCGGGCTCGGCAGCGCCCTGGCTGTCGTTCTCTTCGTCCTGGTCATCCCGGTCATCGCCATCAACGTACGGCGAATCCGCGGATGACGGCTCTCGCCACACCGGCAGACGCCGCAGGCCGGCCGCGCAACGCACGGCTGCGCAGACTCTTCGGGCACAGCGTGTTCAACGTGGTGCTCGTGATCATCGCTTTGTTCTGGCTGGTCCCCACTGTGGGGCTGCTGGTCACCTCCTTCAGGCCGCCGCAGGACTACTTCGCCTCGGGTTGGTGGCATGCCCTTACCACGCCGCTCTCGCTGACGCTCAGCAACTACTCGCACATCCTGCAGAACGGCAATATCCCGGACGCGCTTCTGACCACGGCCCTGATCACCGTCTCCTCGACGATCCTGGTGGTGCTCATCGCGTCACTGACTGGCTACGCGATGGTCTTCCTCGACTGGCGGGGGCGTGACGTGGTCTTCGTGCTTGTCGTGGCCCTGATGGTCGTCCCGCTGCAGATGGCGCTGATCCCGGTGTCATCGCTGTACCGGTCGGTCGGGTTGTTCGCCACCCTGCCGGGTGTGGTGCTGTTCCACGTCGCCTTCGGGTTGCCGTTCGCCATCTTCCTGATGCGCAACTTCTACACGGGCATCCCGAAGGACCTCCTCGAGGCCGCGCGCATCGATGGCGCCAATGAGTGGATGATGTTCCGGCGCATCGTGCTCCCGCTGGGCAAGCCCGCGCTCGCCTCCCTGGCGATCTTCCAGTTCCTGTGGGTATGGAACGACCTGCTGGTGTCGTTGAGCTTCCTGGCCAGCAACCCTCACCAGCCGATCACCGTGGCCATCTTCAGCCAGCTGCGCCAGTTCGGCGCCAACATCGACGTGATCTCGACCGCATCCTTTGTGTCCATGATCATTCCGCTGGCGGTGTTCTTCGCCTTCCAGCGCTACTTCGTGCGCGGCGTGCTGGCCGGCGCGGTCAAATGAGCGGAGGAGTCGGCTGATGGCGCGTATCGCCTTCGAACAGATGGACAAGCGGTACCCCGGAGCCGAGGGGCTGGCGGTCGACGACCTCAACTTGGAGATCAACGACGGCGAGTTCCTGGTGTTGGTGGGGCCGTCGGGGTGTGGCAAGACCACAGCCCTGCGCTGCCTCGCCGGTCTCGAGGACATCAGCGGCGGCCAGATCATCATCGGCGACCGGGTGGTCAACGACCTGCCGCCCAAGAGCCGCGACATCGCCATGGTCTTCCAGAGCTACGCGCTCTACCCGCACATGACGGTGTTCGAGAACATGGCCTTCAGCATCCGCATGCGCAAGCGCCCCAAGCCAGAGATCGACACAAAGGTGCGCGAGGCCGCCCAGATCCTCGGCCTCGAGAACCTGCTCGACCGCAAGCCCGGGGCGCTGAGCGGCGGACAGCGCCAGCGTGTCGCGCTGGGCCGAGCCATCGTCCGCGACCCGGCCGCCTTCCTCATGGACGAGCCACTCAGCAACCTCGACGCCAAGCTGCGCGTGCAGACCCGCGCGGAAATTGCCCGGCTGCACCAGCGTCTCGGCACCACCATCGTCTACGTCACCCACGATCAGGTCGAGGCGATGACCATGGGCGACCGCATCGCGGTGATGCGCGACGGAGTGCTTCAGCAGGTGGGAACGCCGAAGATGCTGTACGAGGCGCCGGCCAATCGGTTCGTCGCCGGCTTTATCGGCTCCCCGGCGATGAACTTCCTCACCGGTCGCGTCCGGACGGACGGTGACCGCGTGTCGCTCGCGCTTGACGGGCTGGACATGCCGCTCAGCGGGCGAGCCGCGGCCACGGCGCGCACCCGCGGCAACGACTCGGAGCTGGTCGTGGGCATGCGCCCCGAGCACTTCGATGCAGCGGACTCCGCGACCGACGGCACGATCAGCGTCCCGGCGACAGTTGAGGTGGTGGAGTTCCTCGGCAATGAGGAGCTCATCCACGCCAATGTCGCCGGCAACGACGTGGTGGCGCTCGTGCCCGCCTCTCGCGGCATGGCAGTGGGCGACAATGTCACCTTGGTCATATCCGACAGCGTTGTGCACGCCTTTGACCCGACGAACGATGCGGTCATCACGGTGGGCGAAGGAAGGGCGTCCCCCGCCCGGGTGAGTGGATTGACCCCGAACTAGAACCCTGGCACCGCCGCTCAGGCGGCGACCTCCGCCTCCCTCGCGGCGCCGGAGGACCGTTCACCCTCGCCAGCGGCCATGCGACCGTCGACCCGCAGCAGTGCCCAGCCGAGGACGGCGGCGGTGGCCGCGAACACGGCGCCCACGATGAATGCGAGGTGGTAGCCGCCGAGCAGCGATGCCAGCGGGTTCGATGCGGCGGCGTGGAGTGCTGCAGTGCGTGACGACGCCAGGCTTGCGAGGATGGCGAGGCCGAGCGCACCGCCCATCATGAAGGCGGTGTTGACGACACCGGACGCGAGGCCCGACTCCTGAGGCGCGACGTCGCTCATCGCCGCGAGCAGCACAGGGTTGAACGCCAGTCCCGCGCCGGCTCCCAGCAGGATCATGCTCGGCAGCACGTCGATGACGAAGCTGCCACCGATCGGCGCGCGGGCGAAGAGGACCAATCCCGCGGCGGCGAGGAGAAGCCCGATGGCCAGCGGTCGCTTGATGCCGTAGCGCATGACCACCCGCGCGGAGACGCCGACAGAGAGCGCGCCCATGACCAGGTTGCCGGGAAGGAACGCCAGGCCGACCTGCAGTGCGCTGTAGCCGAGAACCAGCTGCAGGTACAGCGCCGATACGAAGAACCAGCCGAACATCGCCGCGGCCCACAGCACGCCGATGCCGTTGGCCGTGGCCACGTTGCGCCGGCGCAGCAGGCCGAGCGGCATGAGCGGTGCCGTCACCCGTGCTTCGATGGCGAGGAAAGCCGCAAAGAGCGCCACCGCACCGGCCAGGCGCGCGGCAGTGATTGTCGACGCCCAGCCGGACTCGTTGCCGTTGACGATGGCGTACACGGCGAGCATCAACGCCGAGGTGACGGTCAGCGCTCCGGCGACGTCGAGGCGCGCGCCGCTGTGCTGACCGCTGCCAGCAGGAAGCAGCCGCAGCGACAGCGCCACCACAACCGCGCCGATGGGGAGGTTGACAAGGAAGATCCAGTGCCAGTTGAGGAAGTTGGTCAACACGCCGCCGAGGAGGACGCCAATCGAGCCGCCGCCGGAGGCGACGAAGCCGAAGATGCCCATCGCCTTGGCGCGCTCGCGAGCCTCGGTGAACATGTTCATCGTCAGTGAGAGCGACACCGCCGAGGCGACCGCGCCGCCGATGCCCTGGATGGTTCGCCCCGCGACCAGCTCACCCTGCGACTGCGCCAGCCCGCAGAACAGCGACGCTGCGCTGAACAGCGCGATGCCGCCGACGAACAACCGTCGATGACCGTAGAGGTCACCAAGCCGGCCGCCGAGCAGCAGGAACCCGCCGAAGGTCAGCAGGTACGCGTTGACGACCCAGGCGAGCGACGTCTGCGAGAAGTGGAGGTCGGCCCTGATCGACGGCAGCGCGACGTTCACGATCGTCGAGTCGAGGACGATCATCAGAGTGCCGAGGCACAGGACGATCAAGGCAAGCCAGCGGGTCCGTCCGTTCACGGTCATGTCTGCTCCCTGGAGGTTTGGTCTCGAAGTGTTGGACCTGTGCTGGGAGCCGAACTCATCGGCGCGACATCGATGACTCTGGGGTGCTGCAGCCGTCTGACTCAGGCGAAATCGACGTCCCCAGTCGCGACCGTACCGGCCGTCCGCCCGGGCGCTGCCTGGTAGGTCCAGTACAGGTTGGTGTGCGCGATGACCTGGTCTGGGGGCGGCGCACCCCAGTCCGTCTTGTCCTGCGCGGTGTGGGCGTCGCTGACCAGAGTTGCGTCGTACCCCCTGGTGAGCGCGCCATGGAGCGTCGAGCGGACGCACGCATCGGTCTCGGCGCCGACCACGATGAGTCGACCGACCCCGAGGCCCGCGAGCACCCCCTCGAGGGTGGTGTCCTCGAAGGAGTCTCCGTAGTTCTTCTCGATGAGTGGCTCGGCGTCGCCCGGGCTCAGCTCCGGGACGATCCGCCAGCTGTCGCTTCCCGTCACCAGCTCCTCGGAGGCGTGCTGGACCCACACGACGGGCACGCGTGCGCGCCTTGCCTTCTCGACAATGCTGCCGATGTTGGCAACGACCGCGTCGCGTTGGTGCGCTCCCTCGACGACGCCGTTCTGCACGTCGATGACCAGGAGCGCCGTGTTGGGCCGGTTCTGGAGTGTGGTCATGGTCTCCCCTCGTTCACGCTGTCAGCTGCGCCGTGCTCCACCAGGGTCACGTGCACCGGGATGCGCATCGTGCCGTCGGCTGCGGTGAATGGTGCCACCTCGCGCGCCAGGCGCTCGCGCAGCGCGGCGCGGCGCGGCGCCACGTCGATGCCGCGCTCGTCGAGCAGCGCGATGAGCAGCTGGTCGATACCGTCGAAGCGAGCCACGTCAGAGAGGCGCCGCTGCCGCCAACCACGCGGCGCGGCGACGGGTGCGCTCGAGGCGAGCGCGCCAAGGTCCGCACCGGTGAGCCGGCGCCACGCGGCCTGGAGCGCGTTGTCGTACGTCAATCCGCCTGCGCCGATGCCGATGAAGGCACGCCCCGCAACGACCTCGAGGTGGGGTTGCATCACGTCGAGCTCCGCCTGGGTCTCGACGGCGAGCAGGGAGACCACCAGGTCGAAGGCGCCCTGACGGGGCACGGTGGTGCCGGGGCGTTCGATGACCTCGACGCTGCCGCCGCCGCCGACCGCGGCCTGAAGCCGGGCAGTCAACTCGCCGTCGCCGGCAGACAGCTCGAGCACGCTCTCCCCCTGGCCCGGCGCGGCGAGCCCGGCGAGCTGCTCGGCGAGCGGCCGGTACACGGCGACGGCGAGGGTGCGACCTGGCCTCGGCACCCGCGTCAGGAGACGGCGACCGCCGCTGCCGCTATGGCCGCCGCGCGCGCCGGGTCGCGCAGAACGCGCAGGAACGGCTGCTTGCGCTCCTCCCACGCCTCCGCCGCGGCAATGAGCTCGGGGTGGCCCTCGATGAAGTGTGTCGTGTAGTCCCCGGAGATGAAATCGGGGTCGTCGAGGATGGCGAGGTGGTAGCACATGTTGGTGCTGATCCCGGTGATCGCGTACTCGAGAAGCGCGCGACGCATGCGCGCGATGGCCAGCTCACGCGTTGGCGCCCACACGATCAGCTTGGCGATCATGGGGTCGTAGTTCGGCGACACCATGCCGGGCGCGGCCAGTGAGGAGTCGACGCGCACACCGGGACCGCTCGGCTCCCGGTACCCGGTCACCTGTCCCGGTGAGGGCATGAAGTTCTTGGCGTAGCGCTCGGCGTTGACGCGGCACTCGATGGCGTGGCCACGTGGAACAAGGTCCTCCTGGCGCAGCTGCAGCACCTCACCGGCGGCGATGCGCAGCTGCTCGACGACCAGGTCGACGCCGTACACCAGCTCGGTGATCGGGTGCTCCACCTGGAGGCGCGTGTTCATCTCCAGGAAGAAGAACTCGCCGTTGCTGTAGATGAACTCGACGGTCCCCGCGTTGACGTAGCCGACGGCCCGCGCCGCGGTCACCGCGGCCTCGCCCATGCGCGCCCGGGTGGCGGCGTCGATGGTCGGCGACGGCGCCTCCTCGAGGATCTTCTGGTGGCGCCGCTGGATCGAGCACTCGCGCTCGCCGAGGTGGACGATGTTGCCGTGGGTGTCGGCAAGCACCTGGATCTCGATGTGGCGCGGCGAGTCGACGTAGCGCTCGAGGAACACGGTGGCGTTGCCGAAGGCGCGCTGCGCTGTGCTCTGCGCGGCTTCGAGACTCTCGCGCAACTCCTTCTCGTCGTGGGCGACCCGCATGCCGATGCCACCACCACCCGCCGACGCCTTGATGAGCACCGGGTACCCCACCTCCGTGGCGGCGGCGACCGCGCCCTCGACGTCCTCGAGCGCGTCGCTGCCAGGCACGATCGGCACCCCGCTGTCGCGCATGCGCTGGCGCGCCGGCACCTTCTCGCCCATCGCCGCCATCGCTTCGGGGCTCGGGCCGATGAAGACGATCCCGTTGTCGGCGCAGGCGCGCGCGAATTGCTGGTTCTCGCTGAGGAAACCATAGCCGGGATGGATGGCCTCGGCGCCGGTGGCTTTGGCGGCGTCGATGATGCGGTCGATCACCAGGTACGACTGCGCCGACGGCGCCGGACCGATCTCCACCGCCTCGTCGGCGAGCAGCACGAACGCCGCGGTGCGGTCGGCCTCGCTGTGCACAGCGACGGTGGCGACGCCGAGGTCGCGGCAGCCGCGGATGACCCGCAGCGCGATCTCGCCGCGGTTGGCGACGAGTACTTTGGTGAACATCAGTCGATCTGCACGATGGGGTCGCGCGGGCCGACCACGTCGCCCTCCTTGACGTGCACCGCGCTGACGGTGCCGGCGCGGCTGGCGGTGACATCGTTCTGCATCTTCATGGCCTCGAGCACCGCAACCACGCCGCCGAGATCCACATTGTCGCCAACCTTGACCGCAACCTTGAGGATCAGACCCTGCATGGGAGCGACGACAGTGCCCTCACGAACCACCGGAGCGGCTGCTGCTGCCGACGCGCCGCCACCACCGCCGCCGACGCCTGCGCCGATGACGCGCACGCTGTAGCTCTGGCCGTCGACCTCAACGGTGAGCTCGCGCACCTCCTCCGGCGGTGCGGCGGCAATAGCCTCCGTGGCTGCGGTCGCAGCATCGCCGTTCTCCTGCGGGGCGGCCGCGGCCTCCTCCGCTTGGGGCTCGTCGCCGAGCCGCTCGGGCACGACCTCACTGCGACGCAGCGCCAGCGTCTCCAACGGGAAGAGCGCGAAGCTGACCACGGTGGCGTCGTCGGGGCTCTTGACGCCCTCGCGCTCGAGCTCACGACGGAGCGCGGGCAGCGCCGGCTCGAGAAGGTCGGCCGGGCGGCACGTGATCGGTTCCTCGCGCCCGTTGACGAGACGGCGCACCTCGGGGTCAATGGGGTACGGCGGCGAGCCGTAGAGGCCGAGACAGTAGTCCTTGACCTCCTGGCTGACCGTTGCGTAGCGGTCGCCGTCGCAGACGTTGTACACAGCCTGCGTGGCCACGATCTCGATGATCGGCGTGACCATCGGCGGGTGGCCAAGCTCGGCGCGCACCCGACGCGCCTCGATCTCGACGTCGTCGAGACGATCGATCTGGTTGCGCTCACGCAGCTCGGCAAGCGCGTGGCCCATCGCCGCGGGGGGCAGCAGACCGCGCAGCGCGGCGCCGTCGACGCGCAGCGCGGGCACGTCAAAGACGCCGTCGTACGGCAGCAGTTGGTGCTCGAGCTCGGCCGACGCCGCGGTGACCGGGTCGAGGTCGATGCCGGTGTCGAGCTCGGTGCCGCGCAGCGCGGCGATGACCCCCTCGGCCGCAGGCACGGACGCGCCGCCGGCCAGCGGTGCCAGCGCGACGTCGAGGCGCGACGCGCCCGCGACCGCCGCGGCGTACACCGCGAACTCCGCCTGGCCCGTCTGCGTCGACAGCGACAGCGCCAGCGGAAGGTTGGTGGCGTCGACGACGCGCTGCACCAGGTCGCCGATGCGGGCGACGCCGAGCAGGCCGAGCGGATCGTGGATGCAGATGGAGTCGGCGCCGATGCCGGCGAGCTCCTCGGCGAGCGCGACCACGAGATCGGGGTCGTGGCGTGGCGAGTCGGCATAGACGATGGCCGCCTCGACCTGGCGTCCGACCCGGCGTGCCGCCTCCATGGCGTGGCGCAGGTTGCGCACGTCGTTGAGTGGATCGTGGATGCGGAAGCGATCGATGCCGGCATCCGCGGCGACCTTGATGAAGGCATCGACGACGTCGTCGCCGACGTGGCGGTGGCCGGTGAGGGCCTGGCCGCCGAGTGACGCCATCAGGGTGCTGGACGGCGCCGCCTCGCGGATGGCGCGGAGCTGCCCGAAGGGATCCTCGCCGAGGAAGCGCAGGGCCGCCTCGAAGGTGGTGCCCCCGAAGACGTCGAGGCCGGCGAAGCCGCAGCCGTCGAGCACGCGGGCCACCGGGATGGCGTGACGGTTGCGCAGGCGGCTCAGCAGCAGCGCCTGCTGTCCGGCCCGCAGCGAGCACTCGACGAGCTCAAGACGCGGCATGCCGACCGATTGTAGGGAGGGCGATGGCTGACGCCGATCAGTGAGCGGGCGGCTCGCCGGCCGGCATCGCCAGACCCTCGACGACCTCGAAGAGCGGCGTGCGCCCCAGCACGGCGGACTCGATGACCAGCTTGACGGAGCGATCGCCTCCGCCCACCACTACGCGGCTCCGCCCCAGGACAGCCGCGTCGACCCGGACCGGTTGCAGCGCCACCGGTAGGCCGAATGGGGTCACCCCGCCGATCTCCATGCCGGTGAGCTCGGCGGTCTGCTCGGCGGGAGCGAAGCTGGCCCGGCGCACTCCCATCAGCTCGCAGCAGAGGCCGTTGACGTCGAGGCGGGTGGTGGCCAGCACCATCGCCACCAGGTGGTGACCGGGCGGGCGGCGCGAGGCGACCACGATGCAGTTGGCGGCGTCCGCAGGATCGAAGCCGTAGGCGACGCAGAAGGCAGCGGTGTCCGCGAGGGCGGGGTCGCACTGCACTTCCTCGAACGCGATGCCGAGCTGGTCGAGCGCAGCGCGCACGGCTGGGTGGCTGATCACAGCTCTGCCTGATGCGCCTCGAGGCGGTCGCAGAGCTCCGCCGGACGGCTGAGCGCGACGAGGTGACCGCCGGGCATCTCGTCCGGTGTGATGCGGTCGACGGGGATTGCGTCATGTCCGTGCGCGTGGAGCTTCGCGACGACGTGGCGCCAGTAGCCTGCATAGCCCCCGGCGCCGGGGATCAGCATGAAGGTCATTGCGCCGCTTGGCGCAAGGCGGGTTGGACCGTCGGACATGGGCGCCTGCCCTGACCCGCTAGGCGGGTGCTGGTTCATCCGGGGCGGGGTGGTACGTGTTCACCATCACGCCGGTGGGGAATCTGACGGTGTCGACGAGCGTCAGCTTGCGTCGCGGGGCGCCGCCGAAGAGTCGAATGCTGCCCTCGGCGCCGAGGATGATCGGATGCACCATGAGCCGGTACTCCTCGACGAGGTTGCGCTCGGTGAGGTAGTCGACGACCTGGCCGCTGCCGCCGATGAGCAGATCGCCACCATCCCCCTGCTTGAGCCGGGCGACGGCCTCGGCGACGTCACCGATGATGATCGTGGCGTTCCATGACGCCTCGTGCAGCGTGCGTGAGGCGACGTACTTGGGCATGGCATTCATCTTCTCGCCGAACTCGCCGGTGCCCGTCATGGTCGGCCAGACGGCGGCAAAACCCTCGTAGGTGCGACGCCCGAGCACCAGCGCGTCGGCCTCGGCCAGCTCCTTCGCTTTGAACTGGGCGGCCTCCTCGCTCCAGAACGGGAGCGACCATCTGCCGGGCTCGTCGAGGTAGCCGTCGAGGCTGACGTACAGGCTGGCGACGACTCGTCGTGGCACTTCTTCGGCCTCCTCTGAGATTGGACTTCAATCGCGCCAAACGGTAGCATGTGCCCCGGGGACAATTTGAGGGGGCACGGGGATGGAAGGTCGGCGTCGGCGCACTTATGAGGAGCAGGCCCAGCTGCTTGCCGACCTCCACGAGTATCTCGACCTGATCCGCTATCCAACCCGCGTCGAGATGCTGCGCGCCGTCGACGAGGCGGCACAGCGCGCCGACTGCCTGGCGCGCCTCGACAACACGCTGCTGCGCGCTACGGCGGCAAGGTAGGCCCGGCGCGCGCCGCCAGGCGGCCGGACGCGACAACGGCGTCGCGTGCTGCGGCCAGGTCATCGG
>NZ_JAEKNS010000159.1:0-14865 GCF_016464765.1 Candidatus Aeolococcus gillhamiae
GGCTCATCGCGTACCCCGGGTGCCTGGTCGTGCGCCCGTCGATGGCGCTGCGCCGGTTGCTGGTGTTCTGGGTGACCCGCGGTGTCACCTTCAGCGCGCGGCACCCGGCGACGAAGTCCTTGGTGTCGTATCCCTTGTCGCCCGCCACCGTCCAGCGTGCCTCGGTCCGTCGCTCGCCGCGACGCTGGTGCAAGAGCCGCAGTCCCGTCTCACGCTCGGCGTACCCGGTGGCCGCGGTGAGCGCGACTCCCACCACCAGGCCGTTGCGGTTCTCCATAAGCAGATGCCCAGCGTAGCTCGGCTTGGCCGCGGTGCCAGAGCTCTTCTTCGCGAGCAGTGCTTCCGGATCCGTGGTCGAGGCATGTGTCTCATTGCGCCGCCGCTGTCCGTGGAAGTCCACGGCGACGTTGCGCCCCGAAGGCGGCGTCCGATCGTCGTCGTCCTTGGGCCGCACGCTCTTCACCGACGCCCACGCCTCCAGCAGCGTCCCGTCCAGGGTGAAGTGGTCGTCGGAGAGCAGCCGGCGGCGCTCCGCTTCGCCACGCACCGCCTCGAAGAAGCGATGGGCCACCTCGTGCTCCAGCAGCCGGTCGCGGTTCTTGCTGAAGGTTGTGGGGTCGAAGGCGGCGTCTCCAATGTTCATATTCAAGAACCACTTGAAGAGCATGTCGTACTGCAGGCGCTCGCAGAACTGCCGCTCGCTGCGTACCGAATACAGCGCGATCAGCAGGCACGATTTGAGCAGCCGCTCGGGAGCGATGCTCGGCCGCCCAACTCGCGAGTACATGGCGTTGAACTCGCCGTGCAACTCGGCCAGTGCTGTGTCGACGATGGTTCGGATGCGGCGGATCGGGTGATCGGCGGGGACCAGCTGGTCCGGCGTTAGCGTGGAGAGAATCTCTCCCTGCTGCAGTGTGCTGCCACGCATGTGAGGTCTCCTGCTGGGACGTGTCCCCGCAAGACTCTCACATTCCTGTTTAACCCGACAAGGGGTTTTTCATCACCCTGCTAAAGGCGCCAATCAGGGTGGGCATCTCATACAGGTCGCGCGAGGGGTGCGGATCGTGGAGAATCCGCCCGATGCGAGCCACCGCAGCTGCGCCACCTGAATCCAGCGACATGGACATCCCGGCTGCTCGAGCAGATGGCCAACCACTGCGACGCGCATGACCCCACCCGACTGCGTCGTTTGCGGTCTCACCATGGACGACATCCCTGGGAGCGTCGATCTCAAAGACTGGTTTTGGATTCTGCACTTCGCCGACTATCGATTCGATCCGGACGCGCCCGTGGGAGGACCCGACGCGGTCCAGCGAATCACGATGCGGTCACCGCTGACGATGACGTCGTCATGGCTGATGTTGACTTCGTCACCAAAACCGGTTCGGATCGCCTGCGCATACCGCTTCGCGCCTTCGGGTCCGTGTGCGAGCTCTGGCGGTATGCCAGCACCGCGATTGACGAATTCGGGCGTGAGTATTTCGTCCGCAGCCGCGAGGTTCCCCTTACTGAAGAGCTCCATATGGAATCGGTCGGCCAGGACCTCATAGTTTTCCGCCATCTCGAACTCCTCCGCCGTATGCCGCTGGGCAGGCGCGTGTACCACTTTCCCTACGGCGGCCGAGGAACTCCGCGCTGAGAAACCGATTGCGCCGGACATCCGCTTACGATGCTTGGAGCGACGCCGTGGCCTCGACGACGGCAGGCCGTCGTGGGTGATAGATAGCCTCATTATATTAGCACGGCGCTATAACAATCCGTCACACCACCTGTTATAGTAAGACGATCCCAGGACCGAGGAAGAGCCGTTAAGGCGCCGGTCGGGGCACCCTCCTCGGGGCCAGCCAGTTCCTCGAACCACTCCCTCTTGGCCCTCCAAGCTCGCACTCACATCGTGGAGGAGTACCAGATGGCTATCGCCACCCCAGTCGCCGAGAGGACGCGCCACTTCAGTTCGTCGGCCCGCGCGCTGCTCATCAATGGCGAATTCGAGCAGGCCTCCAGCGGCAAGACGTTCGACACCGTCAATCCCGCCAGTGGTGAGGTGCTCGCAAGCATCGCCGAGGGCGACGCGCAGGACATCGATCGTGCGGTGCGGGCAGCTCGCCGCGCCTTCGAGGACGGCCCATGGAGCCGCATGACGCCCTCCGAACGAGGCCGCATCATGCACCGCATCGGCGACCTGATCATGGAGCACGCTGACGAGCTCGCGGAGCTCGACTGTCTCGACAACGGAAAGCCGCTGACCATCGCCCGTGCGGCCGACATCCCGCTCGCCGCCGACCTGTTCTGGTACATGGCGGGCTGGGCGACCAAGCTCAACGGTGGCACCATCAACCCGTCGGTGCCCTACATGCCCGGCGCCGAGTTTCATGCGTACTCGCTGCGCGAGCCGGTCGGTGTGGTCGGCCAGATCATCCCCTGGAACTTCCCCCTGCTGATGGCCGCGTGGAAGCTCGGACCGGCATTGGCCACGGGCTGCACGGTGGTCCTCAAGCCCGCCGAGCAGACGCCGCTGTCGGCTGTGCGATTGGGCGAGCTCATGCTCGAGGCGGGCCTCCCCAACGGAGTGGTCAACATCGTGACGGGGTACGGTGAGACGGCGGGCGCCGCACTCGCCGCGCATCCGGGCGTCGACAAGATCGCCTTCACGGGCTCCACAGAGGTCGGCAAGCTGATCGCCAAGGCTGCCACCGGCAATCTGAAGAAGGTCTCGCTGGAGCTCGGCGGCAAGTCGCCGAACATCATCTTCTCCGACGCGGACATCCCCGCGGCGATCGCCGGTGCGGCGATGGGGATCTTCTTCAACCAGGGCGAGGTGTGCAGTGCGGGCACTCGCCTATACGTGCAGCAGGACCGCTTCGATGAGGTTGTCGAGGGTGTCGCCAAGGCGGCGAAGGCCGTCAAGGTCGGCCCCGGTATGAATGCCGACACCGAGATGGGCCCGCTGGTCTCCCGCGAGCAATTCGAGCGGGTCACCGGGTACCTCGCCAAGGGCGAGCAGGCGGGCAACCGCGCGCTGGCCGGCGGCCATGCGATCGATGGCCCGGGCTACTTCGTGGAGCCCACTGTGCTGGTGGACACCAAGCCCGACGACGTCGTCGTGCGCGAGGAGATCTTTGGACCGGTGATCGTCGCGCTTCCATTTAGCGACGTCGATGACCTCGCCCGCCAGGCCAATGACTCCGAGTACGGCCTGGCCGCGGGCGTGTGGACCAAGGACATCTCAAAGGCCCACAAGCTCGCCAAGCGCCTCAAGGCGGGCACCGTCTGGGTCAACACCTACAACGTGTACAGCGCGGAGCTGCCGTTCGGCGGCTTCAAGCAAAGCGGCTGGGGCCGAGAGATGGGCGAGGAAGTCCTCTCCAACTACCTGGAGACCAAGTCGGTGATTGTCCAGCTCTAACCTACTTGCCCCTGAAGAGTCGCCGTCGGCCGCTGAACCGGCGGCGACTGGGGCGGTGGTCGACGGGTCACGCGGCATCGCCGTTTCCTGGCCCTCGACGCCAACTCCCTCGAGATTCGACCGCCGGCGCGGCGAGATGCTTTCGCGTGGGAGGGATCCCCCGTCTTCGCGCCGGCGTGCTGGCGCGTCTATGCCCGGACAAGGATCCCCTAAGCGCGGTACGGGCGGTTGCGGTCGCGCGCTCGCTCACCGATGTCGAGGTGACGCTCCGCCTGGGTGGTGATGGAGAGCTGCGCGCGGAGGTCATCGCTGAAATCGAGCGGCTCGGCCTCGGGCCCCACGTGCAGCTCTGCGGAACCGTCGGCGACGTGCCCGCGTTCATGCGCCAGATCGACGCGCTGCTCCTCTCCTCTCGAAGCGAGGGCACGCCGCTCGCGGTGCTGGAGGCGATGGGCCACGGACGGCCGGTCGTCGCGACCCTGGTCGGAGGTGTTCCCCAGCAGGTCGACGATGGCGTCACCGGCATGCTCGCGCCAGCCGGTGATTACGCCGCGCTGGGCCGGGCTCTGGCCTGGATGGCCGACCATCCCGACGATCGACTGGCCATGGGCCGAGCGTCCCGGCGCCGGGTTATCCGTGGCTTCAGTCTCGACCACCTGGCGCGCCAGGTGGAGGAGGCGTACTCCCGGGCGTCACTGGAGGGACTCGGATCACTCGCTGAGAGCGCGGCGAGCTGACGCCCGAGGATGGCTGGGTACCGTCGCGCTACGCCGGATGAGATGCGGGGGCTGGCTGTGTTCTGCGCCGAGGCCTACGCGGAAGATGCTTCCTACTTCGAGCGCCGGTGGGAGCACGATCCAGCCTCTGATTCGTTCAGCGCAGTGCTGGAGGAACGCGGCTCGGTCGTTGCGCACCTGCACGTGTTCGCGCGGTCCGTCTTCCTCAGGCGGGATGCTGCACCGCATCCCTGCGCCTGCATCGGCAACGTCGCCGTGGGGCGCGCGCACCGCGGACGGCGTCTGTCCACGCAGCTGCTCCAGGAATGCCTCGCTGACTGTCGTGCATCGGGCTTCACGCTGAGCCTGCTGCACACGCACGTGCCCACCGTGTATGAGCGCGCCGGGTACCGGACGCTGCCGGTGCACGAGGTCGCCCCGACCGGGGCAAGCACCGTGCCATGGAGCGAGATCGAGATCGACTCGCGCCTGCAGGAGCTGTACCGACGCGAGCACGGTGGTCGGCCGGGGACCGTGGCGCGCGACGCCGCTTGGTGGGAGGCGCGCGAACGCTGGCTTGGCGCTGAGGGCTGGCGCACGATGGGTGTTGCAGGCGTCGATGGGTACTGCTGCATGCGCGACACCGGCGACGGTGGCCAGGTCGATGAGGCGGTGGGGGCTTGCGTGCGACTGGTGCGGCAGTCGCCGCCGGGACGCGGTTCGTGGCGCATACGCCTGCCCCTGGGCCGTCGGGAGGACGCCGCCGGTCCCGATGGCGCGGTGCGGATGGGACTCGCACTCGACCCCGGAGTCGATCTGTCGCCGCTCGCCAGCGAGGGTGCGGTCAGCTGGCGCACGGACGAGTTCTGAATCGAGATGGCCATGCGGGCCTGAGCGGCGGCGGTCCTTCGTGTGAAAGCGGACCCGCTCGCGCCAGCGTCCTGTCACCGCCAGGGGGTTGACGGGTTAAATAGAACTGTGGGAGTCTTCTCGCAAGCCTTTTTCGAGGAGATCCTGCATGCGTGGCAACACCTTCGAGCAAGTGGCGATGCTGTCCACCTTGACGCCGGACGAGCTGGTACCGGTGGACCACCCCATCCGACGGATCAAGGCGATCGTGGAGACGGCGCTCGCCGAGTTGTCTCCGCAGTTCGACGCCATGTATTCCACCATCGGGCGCCCCAGCGTGGCCCCGGAGCGGCTGCTCAAGAGCTGCGTGCTGATCGCGCTCTACACAGTGAGAAGCGAGCGGCTGTTCTGCGAACGGCTGCAGTACGACCTGCTCTTCAAGTGGTTCCTCGACATGAATGCCGACGATCCGGGATTCGATCCCACCACGTTCAGTAGCGTGCGTGTGCGCTCATTGGCAACGCGGTAAGCGGCGCCGCAGTTCTCGGCGAAGCGCAAGGCGATGCCGAGGATCTCCTGCCATTCGGCGAGTGTGGCGTCGACATCGCGGAGACGCTCCTCGACATCGGCGATCTCGCGACGTAGCCGTTCCTGCTCCTGGCGGAGCATTCCCACGTCGACAGCACCTGCGTAGTAAGCGTCGAGCAGCTTGCGCCGCTGTGCGTTGAGCTTGCCCAGGCGCTTGGTCTGGAAAGCGCGTTCGGCGACGTTGCGCTCCTCGCGGGCGACAAGCTCGGCCCCTTCAAATCGTCAAAAAAAGGGCAGGTGGGAGCTCCAGACTGGAGCTTGTTCGGCTTCGAGCGTTAGTGGAGGATCATCCCGGCCGTCGTCGTGAGTCCGTTGAGCGAGTTGGTCCGCGCGATCTCAACGCCCGGCGAGCTCGTCAAAGTCCTCCTCCCGGTACTCGACGGTCGCGTTGGCTCGACTCGGTCGATGCTGTTCCCGCTCGCGCAACTCGACCCTGCGGATCTTGCCCGAGATGGTTTTCGGTAGATCGCTGAACTCCAGGCGCCGGATCCGCTTGTAGGGAGCGAGGTTGTCCCGGCTGAACCGGAGGATCGAGAGCGCCGTCTCCGGCGATGGGTGATGACCGGGTGCGAGAACGACGAATGCCTTGGGAACGGCGAGCCGAACCGGGTCAGGCGAGGGCACGACCGCAGCCTCGGCGACCGCGTCGTGCTGGAGGAGCACGCTTTCCAGCTCGAACGGGGAGATGCGGTAGTCCGACGCCTTGAAGACGTCGTCAGCACGCCCCACGTAGGTCACGTACCCGTCGCTGTCCCGCGATGCGACGTCGCCAGTGTGGTAGTAACCACCTCGCATCGCATCGCCGCCGCGGTCGTCATCGCCACGGTATCCCACCATGAGGCCGAGGGGTCGACGGCCGAGGTCGAGGCAGATCTCGCCCTCGTCCCCCGGCTCGCCTGTGACCGGGTCGACCAGCGCGATCGCGTAGCCGGGGACGGGACGGCCCATCGAGCCGGGTTTCACCGGCTGCCCGGGCGTGTTAGCGATCGCCACCGTCGTCTCGGTCTGGCCGAAGCCGTCGCGGATGGTGACGCCCCATGCCTGCTCCACCTGCGCGATCACCTCGGGGTTGAGCGGCTCGCCAGCGCCGACCACCTTGCGCGGTGGCTGCCGAAGCGCCCTGAGATCGCTCTGGATGAGCAGCCGCCACACGGTGGGCGGTGCGCAAAAGCTGGTGACCCTGCAGCGATCCATCACCGCCAGCAAGTCGGCCGCGTCGAACCGCTCGTAGCTGTATATGAGCACAGTCGCGCCGGCATTCCACGGAGCGAAGACGTTGCTCCACGCGTGCTTGGCCCATCCCGGCGACGAGATATTCAGGTGGACGTCTCCGGGCTCAAGCCCGATCCAGTACATGGTGGACAGGTGTCCTACCGGATAAGAGGCGTGAGTGTGCTCGACCAGCTTCGGCTGCGCCGTCGTGCCCGAGGTGAAGTACAGCAGCAGTGGATCCGAGGCACGCGTGACACCACTGGGCGTGAAAACGCGAGACGTGGACGAGGATTCCGAATAGTCCAGCCAGCCGTCGGCCGGCGCACCGACGCAGATCCTCGTGTACTCGCCGGGGACGTCCGCGAACGCCCCGACGTTCTGGACGCTTGTCACGACGTGGCGGACATTGCCGCGCTGGATCCGGTCGTGAAGGTCGGCGGGCGTGAGCAGCGTGCTTGCCGGGATGAGGACGGCGCCAAGCTTGATACCGGCGAGCAGAGTCTCCCACAGCTCGACCTGGTTGTCGAGCATGAGGATGAGCCGGTCACCTCGATCCACCCCCGTCGCCGACAGCCAATTGGCCACCTGGTTTGACCGCACCGAGAGGTCGCCGAACGAGAGCCGGGTGTCCAATCCATCCGCCTCCGCGATCCACAGAGCAGGCTGCGACGACGTGGCGGGATCCTGCGCCAGCCGGTCGAACCAGTCCAGCGCCCAGTTGAACTGCGTCAGGACCGGCCAGCGGAAGTCGCGGTAGGCCGTCTCGTAGTCGTCGCGCCAGGCGAGGAGCGATGTTCGTGCCGCGCGGAATGCCGCGGCGCTCGTCGCGCTACCGTGGTCATCGTCTGGCTTCATCGAGTCACATTCTGTCTGTCTAGCGATGTCGGACACAACGCCCACCGCGCATCCCGAGATCGCGCATCAGCGGCTCGACGCTGCAGCGCGCCACCTAGACTTCGCCCTTGGTATTGACCGCGGGAGGCTCGCGATGCGACTAGTGACGGAGTGGGTGGCCTACGAGGAGGCGCGGCGCCGGGCGTACGTCGCGCGCCCCGAGGCGGTTCCTACGCCGCTGCCGGTGGTCCTTGTTATCCAGGAAGCGTGGGGTGTGGATGTGCACATTCGCGACGTCGCCGAGCGTTTCGCCACCGCGGGTTACGTTGCCGTGGCTCCGGACCTCTATTGGGAGGCGGGATCGCGGCCGCCGGTCCTGGCCGAGGAACGCGTCGATACCGTCAAGCCATTCCTCGACACGATTCCGCCCTCGGCATGGGGCGATCCTGCTCAGCGTCAGGCGGCACTCGATTCTCTCCCGTCCGGGGAGGGTACCGCGGTGGGGGAGACACTGGGAGCCGTGTTTGGGAACGCTGGCAAGGTTGATGAGCACGTGAAGGTGCTGCGCGGTCTGATGACATTTCTGGGGGACTACGGCCACACTGCGGGACAGCCACGTGTGTCCGTTGGGTTCTGCATGGGCGGCGGCCTTTCGTTCCGGCTGGCGACGGAGGACATCCGATTGCGCGCAGCGGTCGTTTGTTACGGCTCGCCTCCGGACGACGACGCGATTGCGCGGCTATCGTGCCCGGTGCTGGGCCTCGATGGTGCCGCTGATCACCGCATCACCGATTCGGTGCCGCACGTTGCCGACGTATCCCGGGCGGCGGGGAGGTCATATGACTACAAGATCTACCCGGACACTCCCCATGCGTTCTTCAACGACACCCGGTCGTCCTACCGCATCGAAGCGGCCCGTGACGCGTGGGCCCGCATCCTCGCGCTCTTCGCTGAAGTGACGGCGCATCCGGTGGCTCCAGCCTGACGCTGGCACGGGTACTCCCGCAGCGCATTGCGCGACCATGGGGCGGTGCCTGACCGCCGCTCTTCGCCACTCGCGGGCTCCGCCGGCGCCGATGACGGCTACAAGTGGGTGGCACTCACCAACACCACGGTCGGCATCATCCTGGCGACGATCGACGCCTCGATCACGTTGATCGCAATGCCTGACATCTTCCGGGGAATTGATCTCGATCCGCTATAGCCTGGCAACAGCTTCTTTCTGCTGTGGATGATCCTCGGCTACCTGGTGGTGACCAGCGTGCTCGTGGTCAGCTTCGGACGATTGGGTGACCTATTCGGGCGGGTCCGAATGTACACCTTCGGATTTGCGATCTACACCGTCGCGTCGCTGCTGCTGACGATCGACTGGATGACCGGCGACGCCGGTGCGTACTGGCTTCTCGGGATGCGCGTCGTCCAGGGGATTGGCGCCGCATTCCTGATCGCCAATTCCGCTGCCATTCTCACCGATGCGTTCCCTCCCAATCAGCGGGGACTGGCACTGGGCATCAACAACATCGCTGGTATCGCAGGCCAATTCATCGGTCTCGTGCTCGGCGGTCTACTCGCTCCGATCAACTGGCGCCTGGTATTTCTGGTGTCCGTCCCGTTTGGTATTTTCGGAACCGTCTGGTCCTATCTGCGCTTGTACGAAATCGGCTCACGGCGCCCCGCGTCAATCGATTGGGCGGGAAATCTGACATTCGCGCTTGGTCTGATCCTGGTCATGATCGGTGTCAGTTACGGCATTGAGCCGTATGGCGGGCAGCCGATGGGGTGGACCAGTCCGCTCGTCGACCTGTCCCTGGCGGGCGGCGTGGCGCTCTTGGTGATGTTCGGGGCGATCGAGCTGCGTGCGAAGGCACCCATGTTCCGCTTGGCGTTGTTTCGCATCCGTGCATTCACCTTTGGTGTTCTCTCAAGTTTTCTCGCAGCCATTGCGCGTGGCGGGTTGATGTTCATGCTCATCATCTGGCTGCAGGGCATCTGGCTGCCACAACACGGCTACTCATTCAATGAGACGCCGCTGTGGGCCGGCATCTCAATGCTGCCGTTGTCTGCCGGTTTCCTGATTGCAGGGCCCGCCTCCGGCTTTCTTTCAGATCGATACGGCGCTCGTCCTTTTGCCACTGGCGGAATGCTTGTCTCCGCAGTGGCGTTCGGTTTACTCGAATTGCTTCCGGTCGATTTCAATTACGCGCTCTTTGCCGGCATAATTCTGCTGCTCGGCTTGGCGATGGGTGCATTCGCGTCGCCCAACCGCGCCGGGGGTGATGAATTCATTGCCCGCCCAGGATCGCGGGGTGGGCGGTGGTATGAATTCGACCTTTCAAAATGCCGCGCAGGTGCTCTCGATCGGCGTCTTCTTTTCGCTGATGATCGCCGGGCTCTCGGGCGTCCTTTCAACCCAGCTAACGGCGGGTCTCCGGGCACATGGCGTGTCTGCCGCCCAGGCTAGTCAGATCGGTCATTTGCCACCCATCTCGATCCTGTTCGCCGCTTTCCTCGGGGAGAACCCGGTGAAGTCACTGCTCGGCAGCCAGACGGTCTCCCATCTATCGCACGCGAACGTGAGCACGCTGACAGGACGCGGTTTCTTCCCCCAGTTGATCTCGGGTCCGTTCGAGTCCGGGCTCCGCTCCGCATTTGCCTTCGCAATCGTCGCCTGCCTCATCGCCGCTGCAACGTCGTGGTTCCGTGGCCCCCGCTATGTCGACAACGAGGTTGCCTCAGGTGAATTCGCAGCGGAATCAGACGTCGGGTGAAGTGACGGAACGCCAACGGTGACATTGGGCAGTGGATGCTTGCCGTTCGCTGACTGGATGGTTCCATCGGGAATCCCTGCAGGCGTACGCTGGCATTCTCTAATGCTGCTAGTGCATCGGAGGGGCCACTGATATCGACATCGGTAGCGGAGCGGCGTCCGCGCGAGTAGAGAAGCAATTCGGTCGCCTTACCAGTCACGATCACAGCGGGCGGCGATCCGAGCCGGCGGCGCTCGCCGTCCGGTCTGCGCAGTTCCAGTCCAAAACGGCGAACCGCGCGCGAAAGGCGTCGACCTAGGGAAACAGGACGCTCAAACGCCTCTGCTTCAAAGCTCCGTTATTCCTCAGCGAGGCGACGGTGAAGACGCACATCAACAACATCTTCAGCAAGGCGGAGTTGCGCGACCGCGCACAGGCGGTCAGGTACGCGTACCGGAACGGCCTCGCACGCGGCGAAGAGTGACGTATTGAGGTCCCAAGGACCAGGCTGACGACGCCGGCTGGCCAGCCCAACAGCCCGACCTCCGGCGGCGCACGAGCCGACCCGAATACTGGTGCGCCGTGTCCTTGAGTGTGTCGCGTTCAAACGCCCCGAGCTTGTGTAGCGAGGTGATGTATCGACATCCTCGCTGCGCGCACTGCCGATCGACCGCCGTGATCCGATCGAGGACATGGCGCCGTAGTTGGTGGCCTTCAGCAATGTTCGGATGGTCGAAGTCTTCCGTTGTGTTGTGCGACATCCCAAGCCGTTGTCACCGAGTTCGCGGGTGCCGCAAGCCGGCGCGTCCCACCATCCTGTCCCACAGGAAGATCAAGGATGTTACCCGTTAACGAGTTCGTCGAGCGCGCGCTGCGCCGCGTCGATATCCCTTTCGAGGACGGCAAGATGGCCGCCGAACCCCTTCACGAAGACCGTACCAACCGTCGCACCCGAAATCTTGGCCTCCGGCGAGCCATGCGTCAGGTCAGACGTTGACCCGCGCCATGTGCTCGGCAGGGTAACGCTCGCCGGCGACAGCGCCTTTGGGCACGGCCTGCTCGAGCGCGGCCAGGTCCTCGCGGGCCAGCTCGACGTCGAGCGCTGCGACGTTCTGCTCCAGGTAGCTGCGCCGCTTGGTCCCGGGGATCGGCACCACGTCGTCGCCCTGCGCCAGCAGCCACGCGAGGGCGAGCTGGGCCGGCGTGACTCCCTTTCCCGCCGCCAGCTCCCGAACGCGCTCCGCCAACACCCGGTTGCGCTCGAAGTTCTCTCCCTGGAACCGCGGCGCCCGGCGGCGGAAGTCGTCGTCAGTGAGCTGCTCGGGACCTGTGAACCCTCCCGAGATGAAGCCGCGACCAAGCGGGCTGTAGGCGACGAGCCCGATGCCCAGCTCGCGCAACGTGCCAATCAACCCGTCCTCCGATTCGCGTGTGAACAGGGAGTACTCGTTCTGCGACGCAGCCATGGGATGCACCGCATGCGCACGTCTCACAGTCGCCGGAGCAGCTTCGGAGATTCCCAGATGGCGCACCTTGCCGGTCTCGACCAGCTCGTGCATCGCCCCCCAGGTTTCCTCGACGGGGACCTTGGTGTCGACCCGGTGCTGGTAGTAGAGGTCGATATGGTCGACGCCGAGGCGGTCCAGCGACGCGTCGCACGCGCGGCGCACGTAGTCGGGCTTGCCGTTGATACCCACCCAGCTGCCGTCGGGACGCCGTTCGTTGCCGAACTTGGTGGCCAGCACCACTTCGTCGCGACGGCCGGCGATCGCGCGCCCCACGAGGCGTTCATTGGTAAACGGGCCGTACATGTCGGCGGTGTCCAGGAACGTCACACCGAGATCGAGGGCCCGGTGGATCGTCGCGATCGCCTCCCCTTCGTCGGCCGGCCCGTACGACTGGCTCATGCCCATACAGCCGAGCCCCATGGCCGAGACATGCAGTCCTTGGCCCAGCGCTCTTGTCTTCACGCCGAAGAGCTTAGCCCGGACCAACCCATGCACTGCAGGAAGGTGGCGATGCGGCGCGGCGCGGCGATCTGGGAGAGCAACGCTGCGGGCGGTGTCGAGAAACGCCCCGATCGCCTCAGCCTCGGCCAGCACCCCCGAGCACGACCGGGCGCAGCCGGAGAACCCGTCACCTCCACCTCGGTGTTGTCACGCCTCCCGCGGCCAGCTACCACCTAGCCCTCATCTACACGGCAGACTGAGCCCCACCTAATGCCGCAAGACAGCGGCGATCGACGTCATAGGGCGCTGCGAGCGGCTAAGAAAGCGTCAAGTGCAGCCTTAGGCAAGGTTCCCCACGAGTGCCAAATTGCCTGCACACGAACCTGTTGTCGAGTGCCTTTTCAGTTCATCAGGTGACGTGTCCACCCCTAGCGGCACAGCCCGGAGCAGGGCCACAACTCGGGGATCGAGTGCGGATGACCTCGGGCTGATCCGGGACGAGGTTGGTCCAATGCAGCGCCGGAGACACCGAGCCAGCGAGAGACAGTGCAGTAACTCGACCAACCGCCCTGCCGCGCTCGCCAGCGCGTTCCCACCTCGGTGCCGGAACCCGATAATTCAGCCGGCGCGTCCGATGCGGGCGGCCCCAGGGCGGCGATGGGGGCTGAGGCGACCGGAGGTGACAGATGAAGGCTGTGCAGTACGAGCGTCAGGGTGTCTCGGCGGAGGTGCTGCGGGTTGTCGATCTCCCAACCCCCGATCCCGGGCCCGGCGAGGTGCGCGTGCGAGTCCGCTTCTCGGGAGTGAACCCCACCGACTGGAAATCGCGCAGCGGGGCGACCGCGCGGCCGGTGGATGGGTTCCAGATTCCCCACCACGATGGATCCGGAGTGATCGATGCGGTGGGGGCGGGGGTCGATCCCGGTCGGCTGGGGCAGCGGGTGTGGCTGTGGCTTGCGGCGGCCGGGCGGCGCCGGGGCACCGCTGCCGAGTGGACGGTGATCCCGCAGCGTCAAGCGGTGGCTCTGCCCGATCGTGTGTCGCTCGAGCTGGGGGCCAGCCTTGGTGTGCCAGCGCTGACCGCCCACCGGTGCCTGTTCGCTGACGGGGAACTCGTCGGGCGCACCGTCCTCGTGGCAGGCGGAGCCGGCGCGGTCGGCCACTTCGCGGTCCAGCTGGCCAAGTACGCCGGGGCTCGAGTGGTCGCCACGGTGAGCGGACCTGCCAAGGCAGAGCTCGCCAGGACCGCCGGGGCCGACCTAGTCGTCAACTACGGTAATCCGGATGCTGTGGAGCAGATCCGGGCCTTTGCGGAGCGGGTCGACCGTGTGGTGGAGGTCAACCTGGCGACCAACCTCACCCTCGACCTCGCCCTCGCGGGCCCAGACACAGTGGTGGCGGCCTACGCCGCCGACGCACCCGATCCCGAGCTTCCGGTGCGCGCATGCATGAGTGCGAATGTGGTTCTGCGGTTCGTGCTGCTCTACGGGGTGCCGGGGGCGGAGCTGGATCGGGGTGTGGCGGACGTGAGCGCGGCGCTCCAGGCGCGGGCGCTCACCGAGCTGCCGGTGCACCGCTTCCCGCTTGAGGAGTGCGCCGCCGCACAGGACGCCGTCCAGGGAGGGGCGGTGGGCAAGGTCCTGCTCGACCTCGGCTGAATGGGCGGGGCACCCGGCTCAGCACACGCTCCAGCGAGCGGGGGCGTGGCCGTCAGCCGCTACCAGACCACCAGCCGAGCGCCGGGCGGTCGGCTACGACCCCTCCGGACAGACGGCTGAGCGGCTACGCGTTAGGATCCTGCACGGATCCTCGTCACAGGCCGACCTGTGGGGGGAATGAGCGGCCGATGGAAAGCGAGCAGAGTCGGGGTTGCATGCCGACCGTCGATCCCCACGCTGCCGACCCCACCAAGGTCACTGCCTCCCTCGTGCGCGAGGCCCGCTCCCTGCTCCGCCGCGCCGACAAGCTCGCGTCCGCCGTCAGGGGGGCGGACGACCTCACCACCACTCGGCTGGTCGCCGAAGCCCGCCGCGCTGTCGAGCAGCTGGTCCACCAGCTCACCCACCTCCAGCAGACGCAGCAACGCCGTGCTCGGGAGGCCATCCGCCGGGGCCGGTTTCCGCCGCGCTGACAAGTTCGCATCCGCCGTCAGCGCCGCGGATGACACCACTACCACTCGGCTGGCGTCGGGGCGGTGTGGGCGACAAGTCTCTACGGCCGCCGTGGGGTAGGTAGCGGCAACGCTGGAAAGCGTCAGAATTGAGCAGTCAGGTGCCCCCGCTCAGGGGCCCGTGGAGATGACCATGAAGCAGCCCCGGATCAGCGCGACCGACGCCGCGCTGACGCGCATCGAGCAGGTGCGCGTGAATCGTAAACAGCCACAGGCCGGCCTGCGGATTGCCATCACCGGTCGCGAGAACGGCGCCTTCGTCTACGACATTCAGCTGGTCGCATCCGGTGAGGAGCGGCAGGGCGACATGATCGTCGAGTCCATCGACGGAATTCCCATCCACATTCCTCTTGGCTCCGCACCGTATCTCGATGGGATCAGCCTCGATGCCGAT